>NZ_JBNCAB010000021.1:0-89159 GCF_049805555.1 Burkholderia sp. DN3021
GTGCCGGCGTGGCCGACGGCGTCGCGGCCTGCGCCGACGTGCCGGCCGCCCCGCTTGCCTGCGCATGAGCGAGCCGCGGTGCAACGAACCCGTCGACTGCCGCGACGGACATCAACATGCTTGCCGCCAGCGCGGCCAGTGAACGCTTCGTCATACCCCACTCCAGTTCTTTCGGTGAACTTAATACTTAAGTTCGATACGGTTTTCCCCGACCCGGCGCGTGCCGGGCCGCCCACTGCATCAATTCAGATTGAACGAGAACGGCACCTGGACCCGTACCGGCTGGCCCTGCGCGACGCACTTGAACCGTTTCACGGTGTTGTAGGCGGCGCGATCGAGGATCGGATCGGCGGACTGCGCCACGCGCTCGTTCGTGATGTTCCCTTCCGCATCCACGACGAATTCGATCGTCACGTCGCCCGTGATGTTGTTTTCCTGCGCTTCCTTCGGGTACTGGATCGCTGCGCGCAGCGTGTCGGAATTCGGGCAGACGACGCCTACGTCATGGCTGACCGGCTTGGCCGGCGCCGGAGCGGGCGCCACGACCGGCGCCTGCACGGCCGGCGCGGAAGGAACCGGGGCCGACTGGTGCGTGATCGTCGCCTGCGGCGGCGCCTGCACCGGCACTTCCGGCGGCGGGACGAACGGCGGTGGCGGCGGCGCGAATTTCGGCGGCGGGAGCTTGACGACGGGCATCGGCGGCGGCGGCGGCGGCTTGACCGGCTCGATGATGCGGGTTTCGATCGGATGCTGGATCACCTGCACGACTTTCGTCGCGAGGCCGTTGAGCAATGCGTAGATCAGCACTGCATGCAGTACCAGGACGATTCCGATGCCGCCGAACCGGCGCACCGGATTCTGCTGCTTCTTGCCGAACTCTCGCGGACGCCCCAGCGTAGCCAGTCCGCTGTTCGAAGTAGCCAGACCTTCTTCGACTTTCATGCCCACCATGCATCCCCCAAGCGATTCGCCCAGTTTCGGGTTGCTGCCGGTGGCGAAGCCAGGTCGGCATCGCCACCGCATCAACCCGAATATTTCATTTCAAATTCAATTTGCAATCCGAATTGAAAGAATCACACTCGAATTCCAATTCATTCTTTTTCAAGGAATCGATCCGGCCGGCTCGGCCCGGTGTCACACCGGGAATCCACGCGCCCGCACGGTCAGGCAATTGTCAGCTGTGCTGGCGTAACCCGGCATTCCGTATGACGATGCGCCGTTCGTTACGCGGTGATGTCAATGACGCCGTTCACTTGGGTGCAGAAGATAGCAAGGAAAAAATTTTGCCGTCAAACTTTATTTGATGTCCGAATACAAAGTTTGGAGGATTTATTCAAGTAATATTCTGGTAAGCAGAAATCCACCTTTTATTATTGAAACGGTAATTGATTTGTATGGGTATATTCGAAATCGAATGTTGAATCATTTCGACATATATATCCGTATATTCCCCCCCGCCGCACCAAAATGGTTCACCCCTGAAGCGACGTGCAAGGCTTATCCCTTCATGTCGCCAATGCCGACATCGGTCGTCCAGTGCCGCCGCTCACCCTCCTCTAGTCGCCGACACCGCTCCCGGGACACATCGAGAGCACGAATGGCCCGCCTCATAATTGATCTGTAATCCGATACAAACAGAAGAAGGACCTTCATAACATGAAAGTCCACTAAACCACTTCGGATATCGAATTAACTGTGGAGGATGACACGCGAAGTCCCGGCGCACGAACACGTCGCCCACACTTCGGCACGCACACGTGCGCACCAGCCCCGCGCGTCACCGCACGCGCCGCGCAATCACGACTGCATACCCTGCATCTTGTGCGAAAAATGCGCGCGCTCGGCCGTCTCCATCAGCATCAGGAATTCGTCCTGAGTCATGTGGATCAGCGCTTCGTGGTCGCCGGCCTCGAAATAAACATCCGGCTGCTGCGCGAGGCGTTCCTCGAGGAACGTCTTCATCCCGTACGCCATGCAGACCGGCGGCAGCGCGCCCATGTCGCAATCCTTGAACAGTTCGCGCAGTTCGACCTCCCGGGCGAGCACGAGATGGCGCCCCGTCTTCACCCAGAGATCCGACAGGCGCACGGCGTGCGTCGTCGGCAATACGGCGGCGACGTAGCCCTCGTCGTCCTCGAGGAGCACGGTTTTCGCGAGGCGATCGCCGGGAATATGCGCGGCGGCGGCCGTCTCCATGCTCGTATGGCTATAGGGGTGGTACACGACTTCGTACCGCGATGACTTCTGGCGCAGGCAATCCTGCAGGGTGGCAGATACAGGCATGGCACACCTCGTCTGGGCGAATCGGGCGAACGGAGTTCGCTCCGGATTTGTTCAGCATAGCTCGCATTCGGGCCAATGGAAATCGCTGCCTCGCCCCTTCCTCATTCGGGCTCCAGCTCCGGTTCCAACCCCTTTTCGCGCAGCCATTCGCGGTTGAAAAGCCGCGCGCGATAAATGTCGCCGCGATCGCACAGCAAGGTCACGATCGTGTGCCCCGGGCCCATCCGGCGGGCCAGCCAAACCGCCGCCGCGACGTTGATGCCGCTCGATCCGCCAACGTACAGCCCTTCTTCGCGCAGCAGCCGGTAGACCATCTTCACGCACTGCGCATCGTCGATCCGCACGGCGTCATCGATCGGCGCACCGGCGAGATTCGCGGTGACGCGCGTCGAGCCGATGCCTTCTGTGATCGAGTTGCCTTCGGCGCCGAGATCGCCCGTTTTCACGTAACCGTAGAGCCCACTGCCGTGGGGATCGGCCAGCACGATCCGGACCTCCGGATTCTGCTCCTTCAGGTAGCGGCTCACGCCTGCCAGCGTGCCGCCCGTGCCGGTCGCGCAGACGAACGCATCGACCGTGCCCGCCGTGTCGCGCCAGATTTCCGGCCCGGTCGTCTCGTAGTGTGCCTGCCGGTTGACGACGTTGTCGAACTGGTTGGCCCATACTGCGTTGTCGAGTTCGTCCGCGAGCCGCCCGGCAATCTTCTGATAGTTGTTCGGGTCGCGGTACGGCGCCGCCGGCACCGGGCGCACGTCGGCGCCGAGCGTGCGCAGGATCGCCATCTTGTCCGGCGATTGCGTGTCGGGAATCACGATCACGCAGCGATAACCGCGCGCCGCGCAGATATGCGCAAGACCGATACCCGTGTTGCCCGCCGTGCCCTCGACGACGGTGCCGCCCGGCTTCAGCGCGCCACGCTGCTCGGCGTCGCGGATGATGTAGAGCGCCGCGCGATCCTTCACCGAGCCGCCCGGATTCATGAATTCCGCCTTGCCGAGGATCTCGCAGCCCGTTTCCGCGCTGAGCTTCGCCAGCCGGATCAACGGTGTGCGACCCACACAGTCGACGAAGCCCTGTCGCACGTCCATGTCCCCCTCCTTTGCATTCGCGCTCGCGGCACCCTACACAACGAAGGATAGGACGCGCCCGCCGCTTTCGGCGCCGCCCGCCGCGTACTAAGCTTGGAGAGCCCATTGCGGCGCGCGCCGCATCGCCAGACGAGGTCCGCCATGCTGCAATTGCAAACCGTCGCCGTCGACAAGCCCGAGGCCATGAATTTCATCCTCGGCCAGTCGCATTTCATCAAGTCCGTCGAGGACATCCACGAGACGCTGGTCGGCACCGTGCCCGGCATCCGTTTCGGGCTCGCGTTCTGCGAGGCATCGGGCAAGCGGCTCGTGCGCCGTTCCGGCACCGATGCGGAGCTCGTCGAACTCGCGTGCCGCAACGCCAGCGCAATCGGCGCCGGGCACGCTTTCATCGTGTTCCTCGGCGACGGTTTCTATCCGGTCAACGTGCTCAATGCGATCAAGGCTGTGCCGGAGGTCTGCCGGATCTACTGCGCGACCGCGAACCCGACCGACGTGATCGTCGCGGAAACCGCGCAAGGACGCGGGATCGTCGGCGTCGTCGACGGCTTTCCGCCGCTCGGCATCGAGAACGACGACGACGTGCGCTGGCGCAAGGATCTGCTGCGCACGATCGGATACAAGGCATAGCGTGGGCCGCCGGGACGGATGGGTCATGATCGCGTCGCTTCTGCCGGGGCCTGCCCTGCAGACGCTGCGTCATCATTGGACGGACCTTCGTGTCTCGGCTTTGTCGAACGAGATGCAAAAGCCCATGCATCAGCGGCGCGTTCGCGGCGGCAATCTCGGGGCGCAGGACAACCAGACCGTTAGTTGCATTTTAGAGGGCGGGAATACGCTTCCGCTTGCATCGCGCTGCCGCCGCCCGGCTGTCCTATACTGGCCGCAGCAGACCGACCGACGGCCGCGCCGACACACCGGCCACAGCCGCCGACTCTTCCCGGAGCAACGCATGCATTACCAGCTGATTTACGAACTCGTCGACGATTACCTGTCCCGTCGCGAACCGTTCCGCGCGCAGCACCTCGCGCTCGCACAGGCCGCGACCGAGCGCGGTGAGCTCATGCTTGCCGGCGCGTTGGCGGACCCGGCCGACCAGGCCGTGCTCGTGTTCGAAGGCGATTCGCCGGAAGCGGCCGAGTCGTTCGCGCGCGCCGATCCGTACGTGCAGAACGGCCTCGTGAAATCCTGGCGCGTGCGCCCGTGGCGCGTCGTGGTCGGCAAGCACGCGCCGCGCTAGACGCGCGTGGCTACAGCCACCCTGCCCGCTTGAAGCGCCACCACAGCGCGAGATCGGCCGCGACCATCACCGCAATGCAGCCGTAGAAGCCGTATTTCAGGTGCAGCTCCGGCATGTTCGCGAAGTTCATCCCGTAGATGCCGGCAATCATCGTCGGAATGGCGAACAGCGCGGCGAACGAGCCGAGCCGCTTGGTCACCTCGTTCTCGGCGAGCGAGATCATTCCGAGGTTGACCTGGATCGCCGTCACGACCATCTCGCGCCGCCCTTCGATCGTCTTCACGATCCGCTGCAGATGGTCGTACACGTCGCGGAAGTAATGCTCCATCCCGCTGCATATCTGCGGGATGCGTCCGCCCGTGAGCTTCGCGAGCGGCTCGATCAGCGGCGCCGTGTGCTGATGCAGCATCACGAGGCGGCGCTTCAGCGAATAGAGATCCTCGATGATCGCGCGCGACGACGCGGGCGTGGCCTTCGTGAAGATGCGGTCCTCGAGTTCCTCGAGCTCGGCGCCGAGCGTTTCGAGGATCGGGAAATAGCGGTCGACGACCTGGTCCATCAGCGCGTAGAACACGAACGCCGAGCCTTCCTGCAGCAG
This sequence comes from Burkholderia sp. DN3021, assembly GCF_049805555.1. Lineage (NCBI taxonomy): Bacteria > Pseudomonadati > Pseudomonadota > Betaproteobacteria > Burkholderiales > Burkholderiaceae > Burkholderia > Burkholderia sp. DN3021. The sequence continues at coordinate 5,210 of NZ_JBNCAB010000021.1, forward strand.
ATGCGGCTCGCGCTCGCAGCGCTTGCGCACGTCGCGGAAGTCCTGCTCGGTGCGGTTGCGGATCGACAGCACATAGTTCGGGCCGACGAACACGTTCAGCTCGCCGACGTTGAGTTCGCCGTCGCCGTCGAGCTCGACCATATGCAGCACCGCGAACAGCGAATCGCCGTACTCCTCGATCTTCGGCCGCTGATGTCCCTTGCGGGCATCCTCGAGCGCGAGCTCGTGCAGCCCGAACTCCTCGCCCATCAGGTCGATTTCGTCGGGCGTCGGATCCTTCAGCGCGACCCACACGAAGCATTCGGGCTTCGACACGTAGTCGCTGATGGCGTCGATATCGATGTCGGCCAGCTTGCGGCCGTCCTGGTATGCAGCACAGTTGATCAGCATGTTGTCTGTGATGTTGCGGTTTACGCATCAGTTTACCGCTTTGCTGCACGGTCGGCCCGGCTTGCGCGGCACACCGATATTGGTCATGATCGGGCTGCGTGCACCGCAGCACGCGCACCAACGCACTTCGGCACGTACGCCGCACGGCCGTGCGGCCCAACCGTCAAGGAGGCAGACCCATGTGGTATTTCTCGTGGATACTCGGCATCGGCGTGGCACTCGGCTTCGGCATCATCAACGCGATGTGGCTGGAAGCGGAAGTGTTCTCGCGCGGCGACAAGCGCAGCGACACGTCGAGCCAGGGGTCGGGGAGCAAATATTCGTGACGCACCTGGTGTTCTTCTGCGGTCACGCCGGCACCGGCAAGACCACGCTCGCGAAGCGGCTCATCCGGCCGCTGATGCGCGCGACCGGCGAAGCTTTCTGCCTGCTCGACAAGGACACGCTGTACGGCCGCTACAGCTCGGCCGCGATGGGCGCGCTCACCGACGATCCGAACGACCGCGACAGCCCGCTCTACCTGAAGCATCTGCGCGATCCCGAATACCACGGCCTGCTCGACACGGCCCGTGAAAATCTTGCGCTCGGCATCAGCGCGATCGTCGTCGGCCCGCTGTCGCGCGAAGTGCGCGACCGGCGCATCCTCGACCGCGCGTGGCTCGGCATCGCGCCCGACGTCACGCTGACGGTCGTCTGGGTCCACACGTCGGAAGACGTCGCGCACGCGCGGATCGTCGCGCGCGGCAACCCGAACGACGCGTACAAGCTCGCGCACTGGGACGAATACCGGCAGCGCCGCTTCGTACCGACCGGCCACGAATGCGACGGCATCGTGATGTTCGACAACACCGCGCCGTCCGACGCGGACGTCGACGCATTGCTGTACCGCATCGTGCCGCCCGCGCCCGCCGCGACGATCGTCCCGCCGCTGCCGGCCTGACCGGCACCGGCGCCCTTCTCTCTCCCTCAAAAAAACAACGCCGGAAGCGCTGCTGCGCTACCGGCGTCGTACGGCCCTCGTGCCTGAAACTGGCGGGTGGTCAGGCCACCGCGTGCACGCGCTCCATCGTGCCGCCTTCGTACAGCTTGCCGAAACGGTTCGACAGGAACGCCTTCAGCGATACCTTTTCCTGCGGGATGAAACCGCTCTGCGGCAACTTCTTCTCGCGGAACAGATCCAGCACCGCGCACATCGCGCCGGCCGTCGTGATCTGGATCGCGCTCATGTGCATCCCGCACACGTCCTTTGCGAAGATCTTGCGCGTGAACACGTCCTGCACGAGCTGGCCGTCCTTCACGCCCGTCACCGTGACGAACACGAGCACGACGTCCTGCTTCGTCGACGGCACCGCGCGGCGCATGATCGACTTCAGCGTGTCGCGGTCGGTCGACAGGCGCAGGTCCTCGAGCAGGAACTGAATGAGCTCGCGGTGGCCCGGGTAGCGCACCGACTTGTAGTCGAGCGTCTCGACCTTGCCCGACAGCGTCTCGCACAGCGTGCCCAGGCCGCCCGACGTGTTGAACGCTTCGTATTCGGTGCCGTCGAGCGAGAAGTGCTCGAGGCCTTCGAGCGGCTGCACCCACTGCTTGCGGCCGTCGCGGATCGCTTCGCACGGCTGGCAGTATTCGTTGATCAGGCCGTCGACGCTCCACGTCAGGTTGTACTTCAGCGCGTTGGTCGGATACTCGGGCAGCGCGCCGACGCGCATCTTCACGTCGCGCACTTCGCTGAAGCCGTTCACGAGTTCATGCGCGGCGATGCCGATGAAGCCCGGCGCGAGGCCGCATTGCGGCATGAACGCGCGGTCCGAACCGTCGGCCAGTTCGCGGATCGCGTGGGTCGCGCGCACGTCTTCGGTCAGGTCGAAGTAATGGACGCCGGCAGCCTTCGCGGCGGCGGCGACGTTGACCGCGAGGTAATAAGGCAGCGCGTTGACGAGCGCATCGAAGCCCTTCACTGCTTCGCGAATCGCGTTCGCGTCGGCTGAATCGACCCGTTGCGTCGCTATGCCTTCGCGCGACAGCTTTGCGAGCGCATCCGCATCGCGGTCGAACGCGACGACTTCGTAATCGCCCGTTTCACGCAGCATGTGAGCAATGGTGTGGCCGATCAGACCTGCGCCGACGATGGCGATTTTCATGCGCTTATCTCCTGATGATGGGTTGGTGTTGTGGACGGCGTTGAGCCATGAACACAGTTTAGGGACGCTCAAAATCAGTTCCAAGACGAAGAATGATGCGAAACGACCGATAATTTCGACGAAATAACGAGTCATTTCGTCTAAACGACCAAATCATCTAAAAATCGCGTATAGCTCGTGCCGCAAGCGGACCGTTACGGCCTGCGTTCTCGAAGGCGGAAAGAAGGAGGAACGACGCGCGCGCTCGTCATGCGCGGAAATGCGCAAGAGAATGCGGCATGGATGCGTCGAACGACGCGTGGAAACGGCCGTCCGCGCCCCTGCGGAACATCGGGCACGGCGGTGTCAAATATGTGGAGGCTCGTGCACTCGGCGCGCACGAATGTGCCCGTGGATCAGGCAGATATCTGTGCGGAATACTCGACTGCGACATCCAATGCGATGTCGCGAGGTGCGCATCAGCCGCCGATCGTCCCGCGATCGATCTTGCGCGAAAGAATGATCGACGTCGTCGTGCGTTCGACGCCTTCGAGCGTGCCGATCTGGTCGAGGAGGTCGTTGAGCCGTTCGGGCGAATCGGCGCGCAGCCACGCGACGTAGTCGTACTCGCCGCTCACCGCACACAGCAACTGCACTTCGGGCATCCGGTCGAGCTTGCGCAACACATCCTTGCCGAACTTCGGCGTGAGGATGATGCCGACATACGCGTAAATGCTCGCGTCGAGCACGTCCTGCCCGAGCCGGACGCTGTAGCCGGCGATCACGTTGGTGCGTTCGAGCCGCGCGATGCGTGCGACGACCGTCGTGCGCGCGACGTCGAGCTGGCGCGCGAGATCCGCGACGCTTGCGCGCGCATCGGCTTGCAGCAGCGCGACGAGCTGCCGGTCGAGATCGTCGAGTTGGTCGAGACGGGGTGGACGCATGAGGCCGGGCCGGCGTGCGACGCGCCGGCTAAGTGGAAGGTGACGCGATGATAGCGCCGAACGCCGGTACGCCCAAACGGCATCGCGCGCCGTCATGCGGTCTCGCTGCCTTGTTCGTGCACAACGACCGCATCCGGATCGCGCTTGCCGCTCACTTGCCGCTCACTTGCCGAGCCCGTCGCCGGTACGTGCCGGACCATCGCCAGCCCCGCGCCGATCCGCTATGTCCCTTTCAGTTTCGATTCGTATCGGATGTAAGCAAGTGTCGCTTTCACTACCGCGCTGCATGCAACGTGCTACTAATACCGTGCGACGCGAGATGCGTGCTTGCGGCAATTGCCGCCGCGCCCGCTCGCAAGACACCACCCCGGAGAGCCAACCATGAAGAAAATCTCGCTCACCCTCGCTACGCTCGCCGTTGCAGCCAGCGCGTTCGCGCAAACCCCGGCGCAGCCGCAAGCGCCCGCTCCGGCCACGACGGCTGCGGCCGCAGCATCGGCCCCGAGCGCCGAGCAGCGCGCGGCGCGCCACGAAGCGCGCGTCGAGCAGCGCATCAAGTACCTGCACGACCAGTTGAAGATCACGTCGGCGCAGGAACCGCAATGGAAGACGTTCGCCGACACGATGCGCGACAACGGCGAAACGATGGGCCGCCTCTATCGCGACCGGATGGCCAAGCACGACGTCTCCGCGCTCGACGACATGAAGCAGTATGCGGAATTGTCGCAGGCGAACGCCGACGGCGCGAAGAAGCTCTCCGACGCATTCGCGCCGCTCTACGCGAGCTTCCCGGCCGAGCAGAAGGCGCTGGCCGACACGACGTTCCGCAGCTGGCTGAACCATGGCGGCGAGCACCGCGGCAAGGGCAAGACGATGGGCAAGGAAGGCAAGGCGGCAGCCGCGCCGGCCGCAAGCGCACCCGCGCAACCCTGACGCCCTCCCCGCCGGCGATCGGCGCGCGTCACACGGCGCGCCGAATTCGGGATAAGCTCCCGGCTTTTCCCGCACTTCCTCGCCATGCTCGAACTCAAGCACATCGATCTGCGTACCGACCCGCAGGCCCGTCGCGTCGTCAAGGACGAAACCGTCGCCGTTTCATTCGCACACGCCGACGGCGAACTGATGAGCCTCGAAGGCCCGAACCGCTATGTCGCGGGCGACGCGTTGATCACGGGCTCGACCGGCGACCGCTGGGTCGTGTCGCGCGCGCGCTTCGACGCCAAATACCTGCCCGCCGATCCGGCACTCGCGCACGGCGCGCCGGGCGCCTACCGTAACCGGCCGGCCGTCGTGCTCGCACGCCGGATGGACGAGCCGTTTACGATCGCCCGCTCGGAAAACGGCGACACGCTGCGCGGCGTCGCCGGCGACTGGGTCATGCAGTACGCACCCGGCGACTACGGCGTCGTGCAGGCGCAGCGCTTCGCGCAGGTCTACCGCGACGCGTAATCCGCCGCGCCGGCATGAAGCCGGCGTGCATGCTCACGCAAAGTCTTCGTCGAGTTCGAGTTCCGCGTTGCGCTCGACGGCCTCACCGGCCGCGTGTCGCTCCTCGAGCGACCCGAGCATCGCTTCCGTATAGGCATGCAGCACCGCATGGCTGCGCGCGCGCTGCATCGGCTTGAGCGCGAGATAACGCGCGAGCGCGGCCGGCACGATGCGGATATCGAGCGTCATCCGCTTCGGCGTCGCGCCGAAACGCATCGCGAGCCAGTGCACGGACAGGAACCGCCCGCGCTCGTCGCCGCTTTCGGCGAAGCGCGTCTGCTCCGGAAAGAGATCGCAGATCACGCGCGCGAGCGCGTCGAATTCGGCGCTCCGGCATTCGATCAGATAGTCGTCCATCCCGTCTCTCCCGTCAGGCAGCCGTACGCGGCGGCCGGCACGTCTTCACCATCACGACGACCAGGATCGCGGCCAGCACGAAATACGCGGCCTCGACCCATGCGGCCGGCAGCACGCGCACCTGGTACAGCAGCGCCGGCGCCGCGGCGAGCGCATGCAGCACGATCGCGAGCGGCAACACGCCCGCACGGCCGGCGCGCACGCCGCGCCAGACCAGCACCGACAGCGCAAGCTGCAGCACGAACGCCGCGCAGCGTTCGAGCAGCAACAGCAGGATCGACTGCACCGACAGCGTCGCGAGCATCACGTGCAGCCGCACGACGGTATCGCCCGGCAGGTCGGAAAGCTGCGTCTCGAGCTGGCCGCGGCTTGCCAGCCACGCGAGATACGACCACTGGCCCCATACGAGCACGCCGACGAACCACGCTTCGGCGCCGCCGTGGCCGATCCCGTAGCCGATCGCGCGACCGTCGCCGGCCGACGTGCCGTAGCGCCGGTTCAGGAAACGCATCCCGAGATAACGGCCGACTTCCTCGAATACGGCGGTCGCGAGCGCGCTGTACGCGACGAACGCGAGCGGCTGCGTCAGCCAGCCATCCGCCGGCGTCTGGCTCAGCACGAGCCCGTGGAACGCGCGTTCGACGATCATCGCGAACAGCGTGAAGACGGCGACGCCGACGATCGTGTCGCGGCGGTTGAGCGCAAGCGGCTTGCGCACGATACGGAAGAGGACGAGCGGCAGCAGCGCGATGATCAGCGTGGCGGCAATCAGCACCGCCAGCGTGACGGGAGCGACAGTCATGTATTTCCTTGTTCGGGGCAGCGCACCTGACGCGCTGCGTGCCCCGCATGATACTCAGCTTGCGGTCGACGCGCGCGCAATCAGCTCGCCCGGCAGCATCGCGACGCGCACGTCGCCCGCTGCGCCGTCGATCCGCTCGTGCACGAATTCGACGGCCTTGTAGCCGATTTCGTAGGTCGGCTGACGGATCGTCGTGATGCCGATCAGCTCGGCCCATTCCGGATCGTCGATCGACAGCAGCGCGGCCTTCTGCTGCCACGCGGCGCCGAAACGCGCGCGCAGGTGGCGCGCGATCGCGAGCGCGACCGGCGCGTTCGCGGCGAACAGCGCCGCGCGCACGCCGCGCCGCGTTGCGTCGTCGATGCGCGTATCGAGGTCGGCGAGCGCCGCCGCGGCCGCATCCGGCTCGTTCAGGTCGAGCACGACCGTCGACGGCACCGGCAGCCCGCGCGCGCCCAGCGCCGTGCGGAACGCGGCCTCGCGCAGGCGCCGCGAGCTGACGTGCTCGAACGGCTGCACGACGAAATGGATCGCGTCGAAGCCGTGCTCGATCAGGTGCGCGAGCGCCGTCTCGATCGCATCGACGTTGTCGAGGCCGATCAGGTCGGCCTCGAAACCCTCGACGGTCCGGTCGACGAGCACGGCCGGGATGCCAGCGCCGCGCAGCGGGCGCAGCGCGTCCTCTTCGGCGCCGAGTGCGTTGACGATCAGCCCTTCGACACGGTAGGTCGTGAGCAGCTGCAGGAAGCGGCGCTCCATCTCGACCTCGTTCGCCGCGTGACAGATGAGCGGCATGTAGCCGAGCGCGTGGCACGCGGCCTCGACGCCCTGCAGCACTTCAACGGTATAAGGATTGGTCAGGTCGGCCGCGAGCATGCCGAGCAGCCGGTTGCGGCCGCGCTTGAGCCCGCGCGCCATCTGGTTCGGCCGGTAGTTGAGGCGCGCGATCGCGGCCTCGATCCGCTGACGCAGATCGACGGACAGCACATGCGTTTCGCCGTTCAGGTAGCGCGAAACGCTGGTCTTGCCCGTGCCGGCCTCGCGTGCGACATCGCTGATCGTCGCCGGACGCGGCGTGGAAGGATGCGAATCGGTCACTGTCGTGCCTCGCGACGTACGATCCGTGCCGCTTCGTGAGCGGACGGACCTTTGTTGTTGGAAACGTAAGCCACCCGGCGGACTCCTCTGTCGACCAGCGTTAGCGCTTCAGCGCTTACGCTGGTCCCATGCTTCGCGGTCGACCAGCGTCAGCCCTTCAGCGCTTACGTTGATCCCATGCTTCGCGGTCGATCGGCGCCGGCGCATCGGCGCCCGCTCCAGTCACGTGCAAAAGCAGTCGGCCGCACCGGACCTGGCGCGGATGCCCGTCGCCGAACGCCGCCGGCAGCGTTGCCGGGCCGTCGATGCGACAAGCGGGCGATCATAACGCAGCCAGCCCTCCGGCACCAAGACCGTCGACTCTAACGGCGCCGGCACCCCGCCGGCCGGCTGTCTTCCCGTTACCCGGCGCGGCTCAGGCCCGCGCGAGCGCGTCCGGATTGACGAGATTCGCGCGCAGCGTGCCGGCCAGCGCGCCGACCAGGTTTTCCGCGGCGCAGCGCGCCATCGCGTGGCGCGTCTCGTGCGTCGCCGAACCGATATGCGGCAGCGCGACGACATTCTTCATCTGCAACAGCGGCGAATCCGCCGGCAGCGGCTCCTTCTCGAACACGTCGAGCCCCGCGCCACGGATCGTGCCCGCGCGCAGCGCGTCGACCAGCGCGGCTTCGTCGACGACCGGCCCGCGCGACGCGTTGATCAGGATCGCGCCGCGCTTCATCTTCGCGAATTCGGCCGCGCCGATCAGGTGGTGCGTTTCCGGCGACAGCGGCACCTGCACGCACACGAAATCCGACTGCGCGAGCAGTTCGTCGAGCGTCACGCGCCGCGCGCCGTACTGCGTCTCGGCTTCGGCATGCGCGGACCGATTCGCGTACAGCACCTGCATCCGGAAGCCGAGCGCCGCGCGACGCGCGACCGCGCCGCCGATCCGCCCGAGCCCGACGATGCCGAGCGTCTTGCCCTGCACGTCGGTGCCGTACAGGTCCGGGCCGATGCTGCGATGCCAGTGGCCGGCCTTCACCCACTCGGCCAGCTCGACCACGCGCCGTGCGGACGCCAGGATCAGCGAAAACACCGTATCGGCGGTCGACTCGGTCAGCACGTCCGGCGTATGCGCGAGCACGATCCCGCGCCGCGTGAGATCCGCGACGTCGAAGTTGTCGTAGCCGACCGAGATCGTCGACCAGGCCTTCAGCCGCGGTGCGCGGTCGAGCATCTGCGGCGTGACCTTCAGGCTCGCGCCGATCGCGCCGTCCGCGCTGCCGAGCGCATCGGCGAGCACGTCGGCGCCGTCTGCCTGCACGACGTCCGCATGCTCGCGCAGGTACGCGAGAACGTCATCGGGCAGCGGCTTGTAGGCGACGATACGAGGCTTCATCGGTTTCATTTTCCTTGCAGCGGCGCGGCGAGCGGATGCGCATCGCGCGCCTGGGGTTTGACGGACAGCGTGAGGATCACCGCGGCGACGAGCGCGGCGCTCATGAACGCGTACGACGCGACGGGCGACCCGGTCGCCCCGTTCAGGTAGCCGACGAAGTACGAGCCGACGAACGAACCGAGCGCGCCCATGCTGTTGATCAGCGCCATCGCGCCGCCGGCGACGTTCTTCGGCAGCAGCTCCGGCACGATCGCGAAGAACGGGCCGTACGGCGCGTACATCGCGGCGCCCGCGACGACCAGCAGCGCATACGAGATCCAGAAATGCGACGAGCCGAGCGCGTACGACGCGGCGAACGCGGCTGCGCCGATCAGCAGGAACGGCCATACGAAGCCGCGGCGCGAGCCGACCTTGTCGGACGCCCACGATGCGGCAAGCATCGCGATCGTCGCCGCGAGATACGGCAGCGCGGACAGCCAGCCGGTCGCGACCATCCCGAGGTCGGAGCCGTTCTTGACGATCGACGGCAGCCACAGCACGAAGCCGTACACGCCGATGCTCCAGCAGAAATACTGCGCGCACAGCTTGATCACGGCCGGCGAGCGGAACGCCTCGCCATAGTTGCGCACGGGCTTGATCGCCGCCTGCTCGGCCGCGAGCGCGGCGTCGAGGTCGCGTTTTTCCTGCGCGGTGAGCCACGGCGAATCGGCCGGCTTGTCCTGCACGAGGAACCACCAGCACACGGCCCAGAGGACGGCGGGCACGCCTTCGGCGATGAACATATGGCGCCAGCCGAATTCGTGCACGAGATAGCCCGACACGATCGACATCCACAGCACGGTGACCGGATTGCCGAGGATCAGGAACGTGTTCGCGCGCGAGCGTTCGTTCTTCGTGAACCAGTTGCTGATGTAGATCAGCATCGCCGGCATCACGGCCGCCTCGACGACGCCGAGCACGAAGCGGATCGCCATCAGCGACGGGATGTTGCTGACCACGCCGGTGAGCGCCGCGCAGCCGCCCCACAGCACGAGGCTGACGAACACGAGCTTCTTCACGCTGCGGCGCTCCGCATAGATCGCGCCGGGAATCTGGAAGAAGAAGTAGCCGAGGAAGAACAGCGCGCCGATCAGCGACGACAGGCCCTTGCTGATGCCGAGGTCCTGGTTGATGCCGGCCGCCGCCGCGAACCCGTAGTTCGCGCGGTCGAGGTAGGCGAGGCTGTACGTGATGAACACGATCGGCATGATCGTCCACCAGCGTCGGGCTGCGAGATTGGTTGCCATCAGAATGTCTCCTTTGTTGACCGGGCTGACGCCTCAGCGCTTCGCGGCCGGAACCGGTGCGTCAGCACCGCTCCGGCCGCCTGCTTTGCCGTCCGGTCTCACGCAAAGCGGTGCTTGACGCACAAAATGAATCCGCGGATTGTGCCGTGTTCGGCCTCTCATTGCGCGGTGACGGTTTCCTCTAAGCGATCGGCGCGATTGCTGACATTTTCGAGCCGGTCGAGTGCTTCGCGCGTCGGCAAGCCTTCCGAATCGCCGATCACCTGGATCGCGAGCGCGCCGATCCGGTTGCCGCGCGCGACGGCCTGTTCGACGCTGCGGCCTTCCAGCAGCGCGCTGACCACACCGACCGCGAAGCCGTCGCCGGCGCCGACCGTGTCGACGACGCGTTCGACGCGCTCGCCCGCGACCGTGCCTTCGCGGCCGTCGGCCGTCCGGAAGTACGCGCCCTGCTCGCCGAGCTTGATCACGACGCCGCGCGCGCCCTGTGCGAGATAGAAGCCCGCGATGTCGGCCGGCGTGTCGTGCCCGGTGAGCTGCCGCCCTTCGGCGAGGCCCGGCAGCACCCAGTCGGCGAGCGTAGCCAACGCGTTCAGCGTCTTCGCCATCATGTCGGCGGACGGCCACAGCGTCGGGCGCAGGTTCGGGTCGAACGAGATCGTCTTGCCGGCCGCGCGCATCTCGCGCGCGAGCCGGAACGCGAGCTCGCACGACGTCGCGGAGATCGCCGGCGCGACACCCGTCAGGTGCAGGTGGCGCGCACCGAGCACATAGTCGGCCACGTAATCGTCGCACGACAGGTGGCTTGCGGCCGAGCCCTTGCGGAAATATTCGACGGTCGGGTCGCTGCCGTCGTCGTTGCGCGACTTCAGCTGGAAACCGGTCGGGTAACGCGAATCGACGGTCACGCATGATGCGTCGATGCCTTCGCGTGCGAGTGTGTCGAGCACGTAGCCGCCGAACGAATCGCGGCCGATGCGGCTCATCCAGCCGACCCGGAAGCCGAGCCGCGACAGGCCGATCGCGACGTTCAGGTCGGCGCCCGCGATCCGCTTCGTGAATTGCGCCGCATGCGCGAGATGGCCGGGCTCGGTCGCGACGAACATCGCCATCGCCTCGCCGTAGGTCACGACATCGAGTGCTGCTTTCATGAGTGAACTCCTCAGGATTCTTCTGCCGTCACGCCGTTGCAAGCCACGCGACGCGCCGGCATGCATCGCCCGCCAGGTCGGCCGCGTCGAACGGAAACTCGATGCCGCGCGGCGCATGCTGCGGCAGCACCGCGAGCACGCCGGTCACGAGCGGGTCGTTCGGCGCCGGCGCGGCCGCGAAACGGCGCGCGCCCTCGCCGACGACCGCCTTGCAATGAATGTATTCCACATGCGGCGCGAGCATCTGCGCGCAGTCGAGCGGCACTTCGCCCGGCCACTGCCAGTTGCCGATGTCGAACGTCATCCCGAGCGCATCGGGCATGCCCGCCGCGGCCAGCGCGTCGAACAGCCCGCGGAACTGCGCGAGCGCGCCGCCGACCGGAAGCTGGCCGTTCTCGACCACCACCCGGGCACGCGCGCCGCGCGACAGCGCGACGATGTCGGCCGCGTGCGCATCGCCGGCGAAGCCGCCGAGCTGGAATTTCACGAAACGCGCGCCGAGCGCGTCGGCTTCCGCGAGCGCGTCGCGCAATGCGTCGGCGTCGAGCGCGCCCGTTTCCGTGTACAGCGAGGCCGGCGTCGAATAGACCGACCACAGCCCGTGGCCGGCCAGTTGCGCGCCGAGCGCGGCCAGCGCGCCGGGCGTCGCGTCGTCGTCCGACGCGAACAACTCGCGCCTTACCTCGAAGCCCGTCGCACCGGATGCCGCCGCGGTCGCGACGAATGCGCTGTGGCCCTCCTGGCGCACACGGTCCATCCCGAATGCGCTCGCCACAATCACGATGTCTGCCATTTTGCCCTTTTTTACCGGAATGGAACCGGTTCCATTTGCTTGAGACGGATGGTGCGCTTCGCTTCGGACACACGCCATAGAGGAAATCCCTAAGACCGGATGCCACGCTAACGCGCGCCCGACGGCGTGCATCGTGTGGCCCCGGATCGGCTTCGGCCACCTATGCGAGATCCTTTGCGAGACTCATTTCGAGGAACTGCGCGGCGACCCGCGACGGCGCGCCGCCATGCGGCACGAGAATCGAGAAATGGCGCGTGAGCGGCACGGGCGCGAGCGAGCGCAACACGAGCGCCGCATCCTGGTGACGCAGCGACATCGCGGACACGAACCCGACGCCCATCCCGGCACGCACGGCCTCCTTCACCGCTTCGACGCCCGCGATCTCGAACGCCACGCGCATCGGCGCGCCACCGTGCGCGAACGCGCGCTCGACGAGCTGCCGCACGCCGGAGCCTTCCTCGCGCAACACGAGCGGATGGGCAGCGAGCGCATCGAGCGTCACGCCCGCATCGTAGCCGCGCGCGGCCAGCGGATGGCCGGCCGGCACGATCGCGACGATCTCGTCCTCGTGCCACGCATGCACGGCCGTGCCGGACGGCAGCGCCTCGCCGGGCGGCCCTTCGATCATCGCGATGTCGAGCGACGGCAGCGCGGCGACCACGTCGGCCGTATTGCCGCTCATCGTCTGGATCGTCACGCGCGGCGCAAGCGGCTGGAACGCCGCGATCAGGTACGGCAGCAGATAGCTCGCCGGCGTCGTGCTCGCGCCGATGCGCAGCGTGCCGGCCTCGAGGCCGCGCACCGCGTCGCGAAACGCGCGCGCCTGCGCAAACGTGTCGCGCTGCGCCTTCGCGTATTGCGCGAGCTGTTCGCCGACCGGCGTCAGCCGGATGCCGCGGCCGTCGCGCTGGTACAGCGGCTCGCCGAATTCGTCCTGCAGCAGCCGCAACTGGCCCGACACGGCCGGCTGCGACAGGTGCAGCGCCACGGCGGCATGGCTGATGTTCAGGTGCTCGGCGACGGCTGCGAACGTTATCAGTTGATCCGGGGTCATGGGGATGAATTATCGGCTTTCCGGATAGTTTACGTCACAAATCACAATTTTTCATATCGATATAACAAAATTAGGATTGCAGCATCGCAACACGCTCAATGACGGTGCGCCATGTCCACTGCCCCGACTCCCCATCTCAGCCACGCCGCGCCGTCGATGCGCGGCCAGTTGAACGGCGTGCTGTTCGTCGCGCTGTTCGCCGCCGCCGTCACGAGCCTGTCCGAGCTCCCCGCGATCGCGGGGCTCGGCCTGTCGCCGCTGATCGTCGGCATCGTCGCCGGCGCGCTGTACGGCAATGCGCTGCGCGACGGCATGCCGGCCAGCTGGGCAGCCGGCGTCAATTTCTCCGCGCGCAAGCTGCTGCGCATCGCGGTCGCGTTCTTCGGGTTGCGCGTGAGCCTGCAGGAAATCGCGCAGGTCGGCCTGCCGGGCCTGACGGTCTCGGTGCTGGTCGTCGTCAGCACGCTCGTGATCGGCACCTGGGCCGGCATGAAGCTGATGAAGCTCGACCGCGACGCGGCGCTGCTGACCGCCGCCGGCAGCGCGATCTGCGGCGCGGCCGCCGTGCTCGCGTTCGAGTCGACGCTGCAGTCGAAGCCGCACCAGAGCGCGATGGCCGTGGGCAGCGTCGTGCTGTTCGGCACGCTGTCGATGTTCCTGTACCCGATCGCGTATCACGCCGGGGTGCTGAACCTCGATCCGGCCGGCCTCGGCCTGTTCTTCGGCGGCACGATCCACGAGGTCGCGCAGGTGGTCGGCGCAGCCAGCGACATCAGCCCGCAGGTCGCGCACATCGCGACGATCGTCAAGATGACGCGCGTGATGCTGCTGGTCCCGGTGCTGCTCGTGCTCGGCTGGTGGCTCGCCCGCTCGGCCCGCGCGACGGCCGGCGGTGCGCAAGGCAAGCGCAAGGTGGCCGTGCCCTGGTTCGCGCTCGGCTTCCTCGGCTTCGTGATCGTCAATTCGCTGAACGTGCTGCCCACCGACGTCACGCATACGCTGAACGTGCTCGATACCTTCGCGCTGACGATGGCGATGACCGCGCTCGGCATCGAGACGCGCGTGTCGCAGATCCGCGCAGCCGGCCCTCGTGCACTGGTAACCGGCCTGATCCTGTACGTGTGGCTGATCGCCGGCGGCTACGGGATCACCCGGGCCGTGCAGCACTGGCTTGGCTGAGCCGCCCGTCCGCAACACTTCGCGCGCCGCGCCCGACGGGATGGTCCCGCGGGCGCGGCGCGGTGCTATGCTTCGCGTCGTTTTCCATCGCCCCCTTTCAGCCGTGCTCTCGTTCCTGCTGAAGCTGCGCACTCGCGCCGAAACGCTGTTCCGCCTGTCGGACGCCCATACGATGCTGATCTGGTCGGCCATCGTCGGCGTCGGCGGCGCCTTCGCCACCATGGCGTTCCGCGAAGGCATCGACCTGATGCAGCACCTGATCTCCGGGCACAGCGGCAGCTTCGTCCAGATGGCGAAGAGCCTGCCGTGGTACGTGCGGTTCTGGATGCCGGCCGCGGGCGGCTTCCTCGCCGGCTGCGTGCTGCTGCTCGCGACACGCGGCGACAAGCCGTCCGGCAAGACCGACTACATGGAATCCGTCGCGCTCGGCAACGGCATCGTGCCCGTGCGGCAGAGCCTGTGGCGCAGCGTGTCGTCGCTGTTGACGATCGGCAGCGGCGGCTCGATCGGCCGCGAAGGCCCGATGGTGCAGCTCGCGGCGCTTGCCGCGTCGCTCGTCGGCCGCTTCGTGCACTTCGACCCGCCGCGCCTGCGCCTGCTGGTCGCGTGCGGGGCAGCGGCCGGCATCACGTCCGCGTACAACGCGCCGATCGCCGGCGCGTTCTTCGTGTCGGAGATCGTGCTCGGCACGATCGCGATGGAGAGCTTCGGGCCGATGGTCGTCGCGTCGGTCGTCGCGAACATCGTGATGCGCGAATTCGCCGGCTACCGGCCGCCGTACGAAATGCCGGTGTTTCCGGCCGTCACGGGCCCCGAGGTGCTGCCGTTCGTCGTGCTCGGCGCGCTGTGCGGCGTGCTCGCGCCGCAGTTCCTGCACCTGCTCGACGCGTCGAAGAACCAGTTCAAGCGGCTGCCCGTGCCGCTGCCCCTGCGGCTCGCGCTCGGCGGCCTCGTCGTCGGCGTGATCTCGGTGTGGATTCCGGACGTATGGGGCAACGGCTACAGCGTCGTGAACCACATCCTTCATTCGCCGTGGACCTGGCAGGCGCTCGTCGCGGTACTCGTGTTCAAGGTGATCGCGACCGCCGCGACCGCCGGCTCGGGTGCGATCGGCGGCGTCTTCACGCCGACGCTGTTCGTCGGCGCGGTGTTCGGTTCGTTGTTCGGGCTCGCGATGCAAGCACTGTGGCCCGGCCATACGTCGGCGTATTTCGCGTATGCGATCGTCGGGATGGGCGCGTTCATGGCGGGCGCCACGCAGGCGCCGCTGATGGCGATCCTGATGATCTTCGAGATGACGCTGAGCTATCAGGTCGTGCTGCCGTTGCTGGTGTCGTGCGTGTTCGCGTACTTCGTCGCACGCGCGACGGGCACGACGTCGATGTACGAGATCACGCTGCACCACTACCAGGACGCGCAGGAACGGCTGCGGCTGCGCACCACGCAGATGCGCGAGCTGATCCAGCCCGCGCAGACGGTCGTGCCGCTCACCGCGAGCGTCGCCGACATGACGCGCGTGTTTCTCGAATATCCGGTGAAGTATCTGTACGTGACCGACGACGCCGGGCGCTTCCGCGGCGCGGTCGCGCTGAAGGACATCACGTCCGACCTGCTCGACAAGCGCGACACGTCCGACAAGACGGCCGCGCATTATGCGCATACGCCGTTTCCGCTCCTCACGCCCGACATGCCGCTTGCCACCGCGCTCGA
The DNA here is from genome assembly GCF_049805555.1 of Burkholderia sp. DN3021. Classification (NCBI taxonomy): domain Bacteria; kingdom Pseudomonadati; phylum Pseudomonadota; class Betaproteobacteria; order Burkholderiales; family Burkholderiaceae; genus Burkholderia; species Burkholderia sp. DN3021. Next base: position 20,963 of record NZ_JBNCAB010000021.1, read on the forward strand.
ACGCTTCATGGCGTTCCAGGGCGAACGGCTGCCGGTGATCGAAAGCGAAGCCGAGCCGACGCTCGCGGGCGTCGTCTACAAGACGTCGCTGCTCGACGCGTACCGGCGGATGACGGGCGAGCGCTGATGCGCATGGTGCGGCTCGGGCCTCACCGCGCCGCACCACTTCATCGCATCCGGCCTGCCACGGGTGAACACGACGCCCGCGAACCCGCTTCCCCGTCAGTCCGGCGCGCGCCCCAGCACGACCCGCGCGAAGAACCCGGCGAGCACCGCTTCGGCCGAGTCGGCCGACACGTGCTGTGGATCGGCCGTATAAAACGACTGCACGCCGTCGCACAGGCACATCAGGCCGAACGCGAGCGTCTCGGCCGGCAACAGCAGCGGCGTGCCCGCACGCTCGGCGAAGCGCTGGATGAATTCGGCCATCTGCAGCCGCTTGCCGTGCAGGAACTGGTTGAAGCGCACGCGAAACTTCGCGTCGCGCGCCGCCTGCAGCTTCGCCTCGCCCCACAGCAGCGAATATTCGTCGTCGCGAAACAGCGTCCGGTAGTACGCGAGCGCCATCGACTCCATCTGCTCGCGCGGACCGCCTTCCTCGAAGATCGCTTCGAAATCGGCCCGCACCGAATCATGGTCGCGCGCGAGCAGTTCGAGCAGCAGGTCCGACTTGCTGCGGAAATTCGAGTAGAACGCACCGCGCGTAAAGCCGGCCGCGGCCGCGATGTCCTCGACGCTCGCGGCCACATAGCCTTTCTTCAGAAAAATACGATGCGCGGCTTTCAGCAGACGTTCGCGCGTCTGGTCCCTGCTCTGCTCGCGAGTTAAGCGCTGTGGTTTCATGGCGCGCAGTCTAGCACCACTCCCCTTTCGGATTCATCTTTGCATTCAGATACAGGTGTGTATTAGAATTCGCCGCAGTTTCTGAAATTGTTGTCCGCGCGCCGCTGCCGGCGTCGCTTGGGGCAAGCGCCCGTCGCGCTTGCCGGCTTCGTTCCGCTCCATCTCCCCTGGGGGTTTCGTGAATCGCTCCGGTTCCCGCGCCGCGCTGCTGATCGGCGTCGCGCTCTTCGTCGCCGCCTGTCATCCGAAAGAATCCGCGCCGCCCGCGCCGCGCCCCGTCGTCGCGCTGCCTGCGCATGCCGATGCCGCCGCGGCCGCGCGCACGCTGCCCGGCGAAATCCAGCCGCGCTACGCGACGCCGCTGTCGTTCCGCATCGCCGGCAAGATCGTCGAGCGCAAGGTGCGGCTCGGCGATACGGTCAAGGTCGGCCAGGTCGTCGCGCTGCTCGATCCGTCCGACGTCGAGAAAAACGCCGCGAGCGCGCAGGCGCAGCTCGATGCCGCGACGCACACCCTCGCGTTCGCGAAGCAGCAGCTCGACCGCGACCGCGCGCAGGCGCATGAAAACCTGATCGCGACCGCGCAGCTCGAGCAGACCCAGAACAGCTACACGTCGGCGCTCGCGCAGCGCGACCAGGCACAGCAGCAGCTCGCGCTCGCGAAGAACCAGCTCCGCTACGCGACGCTCGTCGCCGATCATGCCGGCTACATCACCGCCGAACAGGCCGACACCGGCCAGAACGTGTCGGCCGGCCAGGCCGTCTACCAGCTCGCGTGGTCCGGCGACGTGGACGTCGTCAGCGACGTGTCCGAAGCCGCGCTCGCGTCGCTCGCGCCGGGCCATGCGGCGACCGTCACGCTGCCGTCGCTGCCGGGCCGCCAGTTCGCGGCGAAGGTGCGCGAAGTCGCGCCGGCCGCCGATCCGCAAAGCCGCACGTATCGCGTGAAGCTCACGCTCGCCGCGCCCGATCCGGCGATCCGCCTCGGGATGACCGCGAACGTCGCATTCGACGGCGCGCCGGCCGCCGGCGACGCGCAGCCGATCACGCTACCCGCGACCGCGCTGTTCCACGACGGCGCGCAGCCGGCCGTGTGGGTCGTGCGCACGAAGGACGACACGCTCGAATTGCGCCGCGTCGACGTCGCGCGCTTCAACGAGCGCACCGTCACCGTGTCGCATGGGCTGCAGCCGGGCGAGCGCGTCGTGCTGCAGGGCGTGCATACGGTCAGCGCGGGCGAGAAGGTGCACCCGGTCGCGCCGCTGCATCCGGAGGACTTCGCATCGTGAGCGCCCCCCGCGAAGAAGGCCGGTTCAACCTGTCGGCGTGGGCACTGCGCCATCAGGCGCTCGTCGTCTACCTGATCGCGCTCGCGACGCTCGCGGGCATCCTCGCGTACACGCGGCTCGCGCAGTCCGAAGACCCGCCGTTCACGTTCCGCGTGATGGTGATCCGCACGTTCTGGCCCGGCGCGACCGCGCGGCAGGTGCAGGAACAGGTGACCGACCGGATCGGCCGCAAGCTGCAGGAAACGCCGGCCATCGACTTCCTGCGCAGTTATTCGCGCCCCGGCGAATCGCTGATCTTCTTCACGATGAAGGATTCGGCGCCCGTGAAGGACGTGCCCGAGACCTGGTACCAGATCCGCAAGAAAGTCGGCGACATCGGCTATACGCTGCCGCCCGGCGTGCAGGGCCCGTTCTTCAACGACGAATTCGGCGACGTCTACACCAACATCTGGACGCTCGAAGGCGACGGCTTCACGCCCGCGCAGCTGCACGACTACGCGGACCAGTTGCGCACCGTGCTGCTGCGCGTGCCGGGGGTCGGCAAGGTCGACTATTTCGGCGACCCCGACCAGCGGATCTTCATCGAGGTGAACAACGCGCAGCTCACGCGCCTCGGCATCTCGCCGCAGCAGCTCGGGCAGGCGATCAACGCGCAGAACGACATCTCGTCGGCCGGCGTGCTGACGACCGCCGACGATCGCGTGTTCGTGCGGCCGAGCGGCCAGCTCGACAACGTCGACGCGATCGCCGATACGCTGATCCGCATCAACGGCCGCACGTTCCGGCTCGGCGATCTCGCGACGGTCAAGCGCGGCTACGACGATCCGGTCGTCACGCAGATGCGCGCGGCCGGCAAGGCGGTGCTCGGCATCGGCGTGACGATGCAGCCGGGCGGCGACGTGATCCGGCTCGGCAAGGCGCTCGACGCGGAATCGAAGGACCTGCAGGCGCGCCTGCCGGCCGGCCTCAAGCTGGTCGAGGTGTCGAGCATGCCGCACGCGGTCGCGCATTCGGTCGACGACTTCCTCGAGGCGGTCGCCGAAGCCGTCGCGATCGTGCTGGTCGTGAGCCTCGTGTCGCTCGGCCTGCGCACCGGGATGGTCGTCGTGATCTCGATTCCGGTCGTGCTCGCGGTCACGGCCCTGTTCATGTACCTGTTCGACATCGGGCTGCACAAGGTGTCGCTCGGCACGCTCGTGCTCGCGCTCGGGCTGCTCGTCGACGACGCGATCATCGCGGTCGAGATGATGGCCGTGAAGCTCGAACAGGGCTACAGCCGCGCGCGCGCCGCCGCGTTCGCGTACACCAGCACCGCGTTCCCGATGCTGACGGGCACGCTCGTCACGGTGTCGGGCTTCCTGCCGATCGCGCTCGCGAAATCGAGCACCGGCGAATACACGCGCTCGATCTTCGAGGTGTCGGCGATCGCGCTGATCGCGTCGTGGTTCGCGGCCGTCGTGCTGATCCCGCTGCTCGGCTACCACATGCTGCCCGAGCGCAAGCGGCAGGCGCACGAAGCACACCTGCCCGACGACCACGAGCACGACATCTACGACACGCGCTTCTACCGGCGGCTGCGCGGCTGGGTCGACTGGTGCATCGAGCGGCGCTTCGTCGTGCTGCTGATCACGGGCGCCCTGTTCGTCGTGTCGCTGATGGGCTTCTCGCTGGTGCCGCAGCAGTTCTTCCCGAGCTCCGACCGGCCCGAGCTGCTGGTCGACCTGCGGCTGCCCGAGGGTGCGTCGTTCGCGGCGACGCTGCGCGAAACCGAACGCCTCGAACAGGCGATCGACAAGCGCCCCGAGATCGATCATTCGGTGAACTTCGTCGGCAGCGGCGCGCCGCGCTTCTACCTGCCGCTCGACCAGCAGCTGCAACTGCCGAACTTCGCGCAGTTCGTGATCACCGCGAAATCGGTCGAGGATCGCGAGAAGCTCGCGACCTGGCTCGAAACCACGCTGCGCGACCGGTTCCCGGCCGTGCGCTGGAGGCTGTCGCGGCTCGAGAACGGCCCGCCGGTCGGCTATCCGGTGCAGTTCCGCGTGAGCGGCGACAGCATCGCGACGGTCCGCTCGATCGCCGAGAAGGTCGCGGCGACGATGCGCGGCGATGCGCGCACGGTCAACGTGCAGTTCGACTGGGACGAGCCGGCCGAGCGCTCGGTGCGCTTCGAGATCGACCAGAAGAAGGCGCGCGAGCTGAACGTCACGTCGCAGGATGTGTCGAGCTTCCTCGCGATGACGCTGTCCGGCACGACCGTCACGCAGTACCGCGAGCGCGACAAGCTGATCGCGGTCGACCTGCGCGCACCGCAGGCCGACCGCGTCGATCCGGCCAAGCTCGCGGGTCTGGCGCTGCCGACGCCGAACGGCCCGGTGCCGCTCGGCTCGCTCGGCCGCTTCGAGCCGACGCTCGAATACGGCGTCGTGTGGGAACGCGACCGCCAGCCGACCATCACCGTGCAGTCGGACGTGCGCGCCGGCGCACAGGGCATCGACGTCACGCACGCGGTCGACGCGAAGCTGAACGCGCTGCGCGCGCAGTTGCCGGTCGGCTATCAGATCAACATCGGCGGCTCGGTCGAGGAAAGCGCGAAGGCGCAGAACTCGATCAACGTGCAGATGCCGCTGATGGCGATCGCCGTGTTCACGCTGCTGATGATCCAGTTGCAGAGCTTCTCGCGCGTGCTGATGGTCGTGCTGACCGCGCCGCTCGGGCTGATCGGCGTGGTCGCCACGCTGCTGCTGTTCGGCAAGCCGTTCGGCTTCGTCGCGATGCTCGGCGTGATCGCGATGTTCGGGATCATCATGCGCAACTCGGTGATCCTGGTCGATCAGATCGAGCAGGACATCGCGGTCGGCCACGGCCGCGTCGACGCGATCATCGGCGCGACGGTGCGGCGCTTCCGCCCGATCACGCTGACGGCCGCGGCCGCCGTGCTCGCGCTGATCCCGCTGCTGCGCTCGAACTTCTTCGGGCCGATGGCGACCGCGCTGATGGGCGGCATCACGAGCGCGACCGTGCTGACGCTGTTCTACCTGCCTGCGCTGTACGCGACGTGGTTCCGCGTGAAGCGCGACGAACGCGACCCGCAGGACGGCCCGCCGCATGACGGCAGCACGCCGGCCGCGCCGTCGGGAGCCTGACCATGGATCTGTCGATGAAGCTGAAAACCCAAGCCGTGCGCGCGCTCGCGGCCGCGAGCCTCGCCGGGCCCCTGGCCGGCTGCGCGTGGTTCGCGCCGAGCGGCGAGCCGCCCGCGATGCCGTCGCCCGCGCATTACGGCGCGGTGCCGCAAGTCGAGCAGACCGTGTCCGCGCAAGGCGTCGCGCAGCAGTTCGAAGTCGGCGCGCAGCCGGTGCCCGACTGGTGGAAGCAGTACCGTTCCGATGCGCTGAACGCGCTCGTCGACGAAGGGCTGCGCAACAGCCCGACGCTCAGTGCGGCGTCGCACTCGCTGGATGCCGCGCGCGAGCAGTTGCGCGGGCAGATCGGCAGCTCGATGCTGCCGTCGATCGACGCGGTCGGCCAGGCCACGCGTCAGCGTGCGCTCGGCGTGCCGATTCCGGCGCTCGGCGCACCGACGCTGCTGTACGACACATTCGTCGGGCAACTGCAGGCGAGCTACACGGTCGACCTGTTCGGCGCCTCCCGCTTCGCGAACCGCGCGCTCGCGAAACGCGTCGACGTCAGTGCGTTCCAGCTCGAATCCGCGCGGCGCGCGCTGGCCGCGAACATCGTCACCGCGTCGATCACGGTATCGGTGCTCAACGCGCAGATCGACACGACCGAGCGGCTCGTCGCGCTCGCGAACGACCAGGCGCACGACGCCGAACGCCGCTACGCGCTCGGCTCGGCGTCGCGCAGCGACGCGCTGAACGCGCGGCAAAGCGCCGACACGTTCGCGGCGAGCCTGCCCGCGCTGCGCCAGCAGCGCGATTCGGCGCGCCACGCGCTCGCGGTGCTGGTCGGCCGCACGCCCGACCGGCCGCCGGCCGATCTCACGCTCGCCGATCTGCACCTGCCCGAACAGGTGCCCGTCGTGGTGCCGTCGGACCTGCTGCAAAGCCGCCCGGACATCCAGGCGGCCGACGCGGGGCTGAAGGCGGCCGCTGCCGAAGTGGGCGTCGCGACTGCGCAGATGTTCCCGCAACTTTCGCTGTCGGCGGCGATGGGCAAAGGCGGCTTCAGCTGGCCGACGATGCTGTCGGGCGCCGGCGCGATCTGGAACGTCGGCGCGTCGCTGAGCCAGCCGATCTTCCACGGCGGCGCGCTGCTCGCGCAGCGCCGCGCGGCGAAGGCCGCCTACGAAGCCGCGGTCGACCAGTACAAGCAGGCCGTGCTCGGCGCGTTCCAGAACGTCGCCGATTCGCTCGCGGCGCTCGAGCATGACGCGGAGGCGCTCGACGCATCGTCGCGCGCCGCGCTGTCCGCACGCGGCGCGTACGACGACGCAACCGCCCGCGTGCGGCTCGGCGCGCTGCCGCCGTCGGCCGCGCGCGCCAGCGAACTGCAGTACCGCAACGCGCGGCTCGACGAGATCCGCGCGACCGGCGCGCGGTTCGCGGATACCGCGCGACTCTATCAGGCAATGGGCACGCCGCCGGCCGACAACGCCGATCAGTCCGGCAAATCCGGCAAGGCGGCCGGCGACGACGCAACCGGCAAGGAAGCGCGCGCCGCCACGCCCGGCACCGCGCCTTCGCCGCAATAAGCCGGCCCTCCGATCGGGCGCGCGCGGTCAACCCGTCGCGCGCCCGATTTCCGATCTTCCGCTTGACCCTCACGTAGCGTAACGTTCGAGACTCCAGTGTGCGTACCGAACGGAGGAACGAATGCAGCTGAAAGTGGGAGAACTGGCGAAACGCAGCGGGCTGACCGTCCGCACGCTTCATCACTATCACGCGATCGGTCTGCTGACGCCTTCGGCACGTGCCGACAACGGCTATCGGCTGTACGACCGCCACGACATCGCCCGGCTCCACCAGATCCAGGCGCTGCGTCGCTTCGGACTGTCGCTCACCGAAATCGGCGACTACCTGAACCAGCCCGGCACCCCGCTCGTCGATCTCGTCGCGAAGCAGATCGCGCTGCTCGACCGTCAGCTCGCGCAAACCGCGCAGCTGCGCGAGCGGCTCGTGAGCCTGCACGCGCAGCTCGCCGCCGGCACGGAGCCGGAGCTGGCCGATTGGCTCACCACACTGGAGTTGATGACCGTGTACGACAAATATTTTTCCGAGGAAGAACTCGCGCGCATGCCGATGTACCGAAAGAGCCAGGCGGGCGACGCGGAATGGATCGCGCTCGTCGGCGAGGTCCGCGCGCTGCACGACGCGGGCGTGCCGCCCGAGGACGAGCGCGCCCGTGCGCTCGCCGGCCGCTGGATGGCGCTGCTCGTGCGCGACACGAACAACGACCCTCGGCTGCTGGCGAAGTTGAACCTGATGCACGAGCGCGAACCGGCGATGCAGTCGAAGATCGGCATTTCGACCGCGCTGCGCGACTATGTGCTGCGCGCGACAGCCGAAACGAAGATGCGGATCTTCGAGAAGTATCTCGCGCCGGACGAGATCCGCTTCATGCGCGCGCACTACGGCGAACGCGCGATGGAATGGCCGCAACTGATGGCCGACGTGCGCGACGCGATCGACGCGGGCGCGACGCCCGATTCGCCGGAAGGCCGCGCGCTCGCGCAGCGCTGGCTCGACCTGTTCTGCAGCTATGCGGGCCACGATCCGGCCACGCACGCGAAATTCCGTCACGCGATGATGAACGAGCCGGCGCTGACGAAGGACGCGTGGGTCGACGATACGCTGCTCGGCTTCATCCGCGAGGCGATGGCGCAGTTGGCACCGGCGCGCTGATCGCGTGATGCCCGGGCGGGTGCGTGGCGGTTTCGCGCGCCGCCCGGGCAGGCCGTCACGGTAGCCAGCAGCCGGTCCGGCCGACGGTCGATCGCGCAACGAGACCGCCGCGCAACCCGCGCACACGCACCACGGTTCGAGCCGCACGCTTCACCACTTGCAGCCCGTATCGCGAACCGCATCCAGCGCGAGCATCGGCAGCGCAAGCAAGCCTGCGCCCGAATATGCGCTTCGGCAATCGGCGCGACGCGCCCCCGACATTCCGCCTGCCAGCTTTTCGTCGACCGAATTGCGGCGTGACGCCGGGAGTCCGGACGATGCGCCCAACGCGCCGACCGCCGCGGCCGCTGGACTGTGCGGCGTCGCGCGCCGCGCGCCGATCGTCGCCAGATCGCGCCCCCAGTCGAGCTCGGGCATTGACGCACGCTCCGACCGGCTTTCGCGCTGATCCGGCGTGCGGGTTGCGCGCGCCGTCCTTTGCGTGTCCGACGCGCGCGGCATTTCGGACAGCGAACGTGTCGCGATGCGCGGCGTCGCCGCAGCGCCGGAGCGGCGCGCCGATTCACGCGTGCCGGGTACGCGTGCGTCAGGCGCGGTGCGCCCGTCTGCCTTCGTCGCGCGCGCGTGCTCCGGCGTAACCGGAATCAACCGGACGCTCAGCGCGATCCTGTCCGATTCGTCGATCTTTTTTGCAGCCGGGCCGGCCGCCGTCGGCATCCACTGAAGCGCGAACCATCCGAGCACGTGGACCGATAAAGCGACCACCGCGGCGACTGCAACGATCCCCGACCGGCGACGCCGCGCCGCATCGGCAGTCCGCCGTGGCGGCACGTCAATCCGGCTCGCCGCCGCCGTCATCGCTGAACGCGAGCAGGTCGCCGGGTTGGCAATCGAGATAGCGGCAGATGGCTTCGAGCGTAGCGAAACGGATGCCCTTGACCTTCCCCTGCTTGAGCAACGACAGATTCTGCTCGGTGATGCCGACCGCCGCCGCGAGATCTTTCGAGCGGACCTTGCGGGTCGCGAGCATCACGTCGAGCTTGACCACGATCGTCATGGCGGGCCTCAGACGAACTGCCGATGTTCGGCGTCGAGTTCGCTCGCCTGCCGGAGGATATGCGCGATGACCGCAATACACGCCGCGGTAAACAACGCGACGACGTAAGGCATGCTGAAGCCGATGCTGACCACGCGATGGCCGACCGGCTCGCGCATCGTCGCCCACACGCTCAGGAGCGGTTCGCACAACAGGCTCAGCAGCACCCACAGGCCGATCGCACGGCCCGTCTTGCCGAGATGGCCTGCCGCCTGCGCGGAGAAATAGTCACGGCGCGCATAAGTCCGGAACAGCGCGCGCAGATGGCGCAGGCCGTTCGCGAGCGCGACGAGCGGCACGCTCGACAGCAGGATGCCGACCGCCTTTTGCCACCACGGGAAAGCAGCGACATCCACGTGCAGGTTCGACATTACCGAGTCGGTGAGGCCGAATACGAAACCGGGCCCGGAGTCGGCCGCGCTCAGCGACGGAAACGCCCAGCAATCAGCGTTGAGCACCAGCATGGCGACGATGAACCACAGCGTGACGGCAGCCATGCGTTGGCTGATGCGGGCAATACGATCGGAATGCATGCGACATCCTCTTCGATGGTGGTGAACACGCATCGATTGTACGTCGATAATTATCGTAAAACGATAATTATTTTTCGTATCACATGAATTTATGATTGCCGAGCATATTCGTCATCGATACGTAGGAACACCCGCTCACCCGCCGCGCGTGCCCAGCCCGAGCGCCTTCAACCGCCGGTACAACGTGCGCTCGCTCATCCCCGTGCGCTCGGCCAGCGCCTTGCGCGTGCCGGTGAATTCGCCGGCGATCCGCACCAGTTCGGCATCCGTCAGCGCGCCCGCCGCGCCCGCGCCATCCTGCTGCGTCGCCGATGCCGCCACGAGTTCGGCCGGCAGATGCTCGACCCGGATCGTCCCGTCGTCCGCGAACAGGCATGCGCGTTCGAGCACGTTGCGCAGTTCGCGGATGTTGCCCGGCCATGCATACGCGTCGAGGCACGCGCGCGCGCGCTCGGTCAGCACGAACGGCCGGGCCGCGAACGGCCGCGCGCCCGCATCGCCCGCGTTCGCGCGCGCGTTTGCGATCCGCCGCAGGATCGATTCGGCGAGCAGCGCAACGTCGCCCTGCCGTTCGCGCAGCGCCGGCAGCGGAATCGGAAACGCGCTGATCCGGTAGTAGAGGTCCTGCCGGAACCGGCCGTCGTCGATCATCTCGCGCAGCGGCTTGTGCGTGGCCGCGACGAGCCGGAAATCCGCGCGCAGCGCCTCGACGCCGCCGACGCGCCGGAACGTGCCCGACTCGATCAGCCGCAGCAGCTTCACCTGCATCGGCAGCGGCACGTCGCCGATCTCGTCGAGAAACAGCGTGCCGCCCTGCGCGGTCTCGACGAGGCCCGGCTTGCGCTGGTTCGCGCCCGTGAACGCGCCCTTCTCATAGCCGAACAGTTCGCTCTCGAACAGCGTCTCGGCGATCCCCGAGCAATCGACGACGACGAACGGCCCCATCGCGCGATCGCTCGCCTCGTGCAGCGCGCGCGCGAACAGCTCCTTGCCGGTGCCCGACTCGCCGAGCAGCAGCACCGGCAACAGCGACGGCGCGACGCGCTGCAGTGCGCCGAGCGCCGCGTTGAACGCGTCGGCGCCGCCGACCAGCCCTTCCGCGCTCGGCTGCGCGGACGCGCTGCGCACCGTCGTCAGCCGCTCGACATACGCGATCACGTTGCCGTCCGCATCGAAGATCGGCCGCAGTTCGACGTCGACGTGCTCGGGGCCGCGCGGCGTGTGGTGGATGTGCAGCACGCGGTTCAGCCCGCGCGATTCGAGCGCCTGCTTCATCGGGCAATGCTCGCCGGCCTGGTCGCACGGCACGTCGTAGTGATGCGAGACCTGGAAGCAATGCCGGCCCACGTGCTCGACGCCCGCCACGCCGAACTGGCGCCGATACGCATCGTTCGCCGCGAGGATGCGGTAGTCGGGATCGACGACGATCATCGGCTGCGGGTCCTGCTCGAGATAGGCGACGAGCGCGCGAACGTCGGGCGTGACATCGCGGCGCGGCGCGGGAACGATCGGGATGGTGTCGTGCGGATTCATGCGGACGCTCGGTGACGGTTCTGCCGGACGGACTGCCAGGCAGGCCGCCAATTCTGCCACGGCACTGCCAGATATGGCAGTCCGCCTGCTCGACCGGCTGGCGCCAACGCCCGTGCAGCGCCACGGCCGCGCCGAAAACCCGAGCCGAATCAAGTCTCTGGCCCATCGGCCAGCGCCGCGGTACCGGTTGGCACGGTTCTTGAGTTAGAGATCCCGATTGCAAATGCAGAACCCGATCGAGGACACCCCGTGAGCAACGCCCCCACGCTGTCGGTCGAAGGCTTTTTCGACCCGGCAACCCACACCGTCAGCTATCTCCTGCTCGATACGGCGAGCCGCGCGTGCGCGCTGGTCGACAGCGTGCTCGACTACGACCCGAAATCCGGCCGCACGCGCACCGCGAGCGCCGACCGGCTGATCGCGCGCGTCGCCGAACTCGGCGCGACCGTGCACTGGCTGCTGGAGACGCACGTGCATGCCGACCACCTGTCGGCCGCGCCGTACCTGAAGGCACGGGTCGGCGGCCGGATCGCGATCGGTTCGCACGTGCGCCGCGTGCAGCACGTCTTCGGCACGCTGTTCAACGCAGGTCCCGGCTTCGCCGAGGACGGCCGCCAGTTCGACCGGCTCGTCGACGACGGCGACACGCTCGCGCTCGGCGCGCTGACGATCCGCGCGCTGCACACGCCGGGCCACACGCCCGCGTGCATGACCTATTGCGTCGACGACGCGACGCAGCGCGCGGCGTTCGTCGGCGACACGCTGTTCATGCCCGACTACGGCACGGCCCGCTGCGACTTCCCGGGCGGCGACGCGCGCACGCTGTACCGCTCGATCTCCCGCGTGCTCGCGCTGCCGCCCGACACGCGCCTGTACCTGTGCCACGACTACCAGCCGGGCGGCCGCGATGTGCAGTTCGTGACGACGGTCGCCGAGCAGCGCCGCGCGAACGTGCACGTGAAGGACGGCGTGACCGAGGACGATTTCGTCGCGATGCGCACCGCGCGCGATGCGACGCTCGACATGCCGGTGCTGATGCTGCCGTCCGTGCAGGTCAACATGCGCGCCGGCCACCTGCCGGAGCCCGAAAACAATGGCGTGCGCTACCTGAAGATCCCGCTCGACGCGATCTGAGCGCTGCCGCCCCCAACCGAGAACCCCGACATGACCACCATCCGCAAGCTGACCGACGCGCTGTCGGTCTCGCCGCAGATCGCGGCGGCCGACCTGCCCGCGCTGCACGCGGCGGGCATCCGCGCGATCGTCTGCAACCGGCCCGACGGCGAAGGCCCCGACCAGCCGACCGTCACCGAGATCCGCGCGGCCGCCGCGCCGCTCGGCATCGACGTGCATTATCTGCCGGTCGATACGGGCAAGGTGACCGACGACCAGGCCGCGCAGTTCGGCGCGCTCGTCGCGTCGCTCGACGGCCCGGTGCTCGCATACTGCCGCAGCGGCATGCGCTCGGCCACGCTGTGGGCGCTGTCGCAAGCCGGCCAGCGCCCGCTGGACGACATCGTCGCGACGGCCGATGCGGCCGGTTACGATCTGCGCGCACTCGCGTCGCGCGTCACGCAAGGCGGCAGGCAGGCGGCGCCGGCCGTCGATGCGCGGCACGACATCGTGATCGTCGGTGCCGGCGCAGCCGGTATCGCGGTCGCATCGAGCCTGCTCGCGCGCGACGCGTCGCTCGACATCGCGGTGATCGATCCGGCCGACGTCCATTACTACCAGCCGGGCTGGACGATGGTCGGCGCGGGTGTGTTCCGGCCCGAGACCACCGCGCGCCGGATGACCGACTTGCTGCCGCGCGGCGTGCACCGGATCCAGACCGCCGTCGCCGGCTTCGAGCCCGACGCGCACACCGTCGTGCTCGACGGCTGCCGGCGCATCGGCTACCGCAAGCTCGTCGTGTGCCCGGGCCTCAAGCTCGATTGGCACGCGATCGAAGGCCTCGCCGACACGCTCGGCCGCAACGGCGTCACGTCGAACTACCGCTACGATCTCGCGGCATACACGTGGGAGCTCGTCCGTACGTTCCGCGGCGGCAATGCGCTCTTCACGCAGCCGCCGATGCCGATCAAGTGCGCGGGCGCGCCGCAGAAGGCGATGTACCTGTCGTGCGACCACTGGCGGCGCGCGGGGCGACCCGAGGCCGCAAACGTCGAGTTCCTGAATGCGGGCGGTGCTCTGTTCGGCGTGGCCGACTACGTGCCCGCGCTGATGGAGTACGTGAAAAGCTATGACATCGCGCTGTCGTTCGGCCACAACCTCGTCGCGATCGACGGGCCCGCGCGCCGCGCGACGTTCGTGCGTGCGCTGCCGGACGGCGGCAAGGAAACCGTCGTGCGTTCGTTCGACATGATCCACGTCGTGCCGCCGCAGAAGGCGCCCGACTTCGTGCGTTCGAGCCCGCTCGCCGACGCGGCCGGCTGGATCGACGTCGATCCGGCGACGCTGCGGCACAAGCACTTTCCGGACATCTACGCGCTCGGCGACGCCACCAACACGACCAATGCGAAGACGGCCGCGGCCGCCCGCAAGCAGGCGCCCGTCGTCGCGCACAACCTGCTCGCATCGCTCGGCCGCGCGCACGGCGACGCCGCGTACGACGGCTATGGCTCGTGCCCGCTCACCGTCGAGCGCGGCAAGATCGTGCTCGCCGAATTCCTGTACGGCGGCAAGGTCGCGCCGACCTTCCCCGCATGGCTGATCGACGGCCGCCGCCCGTCGCGGCTCGCGTGGCTGCTCAAGGAACGCGTGCTGCCGCCGCTTTACTGGAAGGCGATGCTCAAGGGCCGCGAATGGCTCGCGAAGCCCGCGATCGCACGTTGAGCGGAGCCCGATGACGTCATGCTGATTTCCCTCGTACTGGGCGGCTTCGTCGGCGCCGTGCTCGGCCTGACCGGCGCCGGCGGCGGCATTCTCGCGGTGCCCGCACTCGTCGTCGGCATGAGCTGGCCGATGCAGCAGGCCACGCCCGTCGCGCTCGTCGCGGTAGCCGGCAGTGCCGCGCTCGGCGCGCTCGAAGGCTTCCGCCGCGGGCTCGTGCGCTATCGCGCCGCGCTGCTGATGGCCGTGGCCGGCGTGCCGCTGACCACGCTCGGTGTGCGGCTCGCGCACGTGCTGCCGCAGCGCCTGCTGCTCGCACTGTTCGCGCTGACGATGCTGATCGTCGCAGGCCGCCTGCTGCGGCAGGCGCTGCGACACACACCCGTCGACCCGGACGCATCGCCGCTGTGCGTCGGTCGCGTGAATCCCGATACGGGCCGTCTCGTGTGGTCCTGGCCGGTCGGCTTCGCGCTCGCGTCGACCGGCGCGGTAACCGGCCTGATGACGGGGCTGCTCGGCGTCGGCGGCGGCTTCGTGATCGTGCCGATGCTGCGCAAGTTCACGAACGTGTCGATGCACGGCATCGTCGCGACGTCGCTGATGGTGATCGCGCTGGTCGGCACCGGCGGCGTGTTCGCGACGCTCGTGTCGGGCACGCGCGCGCCGCTCGACGTGACGCTGTGGTTCACCGTCGCGACCGCGCTCGGCATGGCCGCCGGACGCGGTGCGTCGCGGCACCTTGCCGCGCGACACGTGCAGGCCGGCTTCGCGGCCGTGCTCGTGTGCGTCGCGCTCGGAATGCTGGCGAAGGCGGCGTTCGGCGCGTGAGCCTCCGGCGGCTGCCGGTCAGCGCCGCCAAACAAAACGCCCGGCCCGACTCGTCGTCGGCACCGGGCGCTTTTTCGTTGCGGCTGCAATCTGCGCGTCAGGTCGCGAACCCCGCCATCCGCTTGCGCTCCTGGCGCAGCATCACGAAGTTCGCGATCACGACGCCGGCCGTCACCGCGACGATGAACAGCGTCGCGAGCGCGTTCATCTCCGGGTTCAGCCCGAGGCGCACGCGCGAGAACACGACGAGCGGCAGCGTCGTCGAGCCGGGGCCCGACAGGAACGCCGACAGCACGAGGTCGTCGATCGACAGCGTGAACGACAGCAGCCAGCCCGCGATCAGCGCCTGCGAAATCAGCGGCAGCGTGATCGTGAAGAACACCTTCAGCGGCGTCGCGCCGAGATCGAGCGCGGCTTCTTCCAGCGACGGATTCAGCTCGCGCACGCGCGACTGCACGATGATCGCGACATAC
This sequence comes from Burkholderia sp. DN3021, assembly GCF_049805555.1. Classification (NCBI taxonomy): domain Bacteria; kingdom Pseudomonadati; phylum Pseudomonadota; class Betaproteobacteria; order Burkholderiales; family Burkholderiaceae; genus Burkholderia; species Burkholderia sp. DN3021. Next base: position 36,253 of record NZ_JBNCAB010000021.1, read on the forward strand.
GAGATGCACAGCATCACGTGGCCGAGCCAGATCGTGAAGATGCCGCGCTCGGCCGGCCAGCCGATCCACTTCGCGAGCTCGATGAACAGCAGCAGCAGCGAGATCCCCTGGATCACCTCGGGAATCACGAGCGGCGCGTTGATCATCCCGCTGAACAGCGCGAAGCCGCGAAAGCGCCCCATCCGCGCGAGCACGAAGCCGGCCCACGTGCCGATGAACACCGATGCGAACGCGGTCAGCACGCCGATCTTCAGCGACAGCCACGCGGCCGTCAGCAGCTCGTCGTCCTCGACGAGCGCCGAGTACCAGCGGAACGAAAAACCCGACCACACGGTGACGAGCTTCGACTCGTTGAACGAATAGACGATCAGGCTGAGGATCGGGATGTACAGGAACGCGAAGCCGGCAAACAGCACCGCGAACTGCAGGTAACGATTCGGCTTCATCGACGGGCCTCCTGCTCCTTCGCCTGGAAGTGCTGGAACATCGCCATCGGCACGAGCAGCAGCAGCACCATCGCGCAGGTCACGGCCGACGCCATCGGCCAGTCCGCGTTGTTGAAGAACTCGTTCCACATCACGCGGCCGATCATCAGCGTGTTCGCGCCGCCGAGCAGTTCCGGAATCACGTACTCGCCGACCGCCGGGATGAACACCAGCAGGCAACCCGCGATGATCCCGTTCTTCGACAGCGGCAGCGTGATCTGCACGAACGCCTTCCATGGTTTCGCCCCGAGATCGTATGCGGCTTCCAGCAGGCGCAGGTCCATCTTCACGAGGTGCGCGTAGAGCGGCATCACGAGAAACGGCAGGTACGAATACACCATCCCGATGTACACCGCGTAGTTCGTGCGGTACAGCTCGATCGGCGTATGGGTCAGGCCGATCCACATCAGGAAGTTGTTCAGCAGCCCGTTGTTCTTCAGGATGCCGATCCATGCGTACACGCGGATCAGGAACGACGTCCAGAACGGCAGCATCACGCCCATCATCAGCAGGTTGCGGGTCGCCGGGTTCGAGCGCGCGATGTAGTACGCCATCGGATAGCCGATCAGCAGACACAGCAGCGTCGTGACCGCGGCCACCCACACCGAGTTCACGTAGGTCGCGAAATACAGGCTGTCCGTGAACAGGAACGCGTAGTGCGACAGGTTCAGCGCGACGTGCACGACGCCGTCCGCGTACGACGCGAGCTCCGTGTACGGCGGGATGCCGAGCTGCAGCTCCGCGAAGCTGATCTTGACGACCAGCACGAACGGCACGAGGAAGAACAGCACGAGCCACGTGAACGGCCCGGCGACGACCGCCGTGGCGCCCGTCAGGTTGAAGCGCCGCACCGGCCACTCGAGCAGGGACTTGAACGCGCTCATGACGTCAGCACCACGCCTGCGGTCGCGCTCCAGCGCACGTAGATCTCGTCGCCGAGCGACGGCGTGTCGAGCTCCGAAATCGCGAGGCTCGACACGTTCGCGACCACCGTCTTGCCCGCGTCGAGCTTCACGTGATACAGCGAATAACCGCCCATGTACGCGACATTGCCGATCCTGCCGCGCGCCCAGTTGAACGCGCCTTCGGGCGGCTTGCGCGTGAGCGCGATCCGCTCGGGGCGCACCGACACCGTGACCGGCATCCCGAGCGGGCCCGAGATCCCGTGGCTCACGTACAGCCGGCTCGGCAGCTCCGGCGATTCGATGTACACGTGGTCGGGTTCGTCCTCGACGGTCACGCCGTCGAACAGGTTCGTCGAACCGATGAACTCGGCCGAGAAGCGGCTGCTCGGATATTCGTAGACCTCGTTCGGCGAGCCGATCTGCACGATCTGCCCTTCGCTCATCACCGCGAGGCGGTTCGCCATCGTCATCGCTTCTTCCTGGTCGTGCGTGACCATGATGCAGGTGACGCCGACCTTGTTCAGGATGTTGACGAGCTCGATCTGCGTGCGCTGGCGGATCTGCTTGTCGAGCGCGGACATCGGCTCGTCGAGCAGCAGCAGCTTCGGGCGCTTGACCAGCGAACGCGCGAGCGCGACGCGCTGCTGCTGGCCGCCGGAGAGCTGATGCGGCTTGCGCTTCGCGTACTTGCTCATCTGCACGAGTTCGAGCGCCGCATGCACGCGCTCCTTCAGCTCGGCCTTCGGCACGCCTTCCTGCTTCAGGCCGAACGCGACGTTCGACTCGACCGACATGTGCGGGAACAGCGCATACGACTGGAACATCATGTTCACGGGCCGCTTGTACGGCGGCATCTGCGCGAGGTCCTCGCCGTCGATCAGGATCTTGCCCGACGTGACCGTCTCGAGGCCCGCGAGCATCCGCAGCAACGTCGACTTGCCGCAGCCCGAGCTGCCGAGCAGCGCGAACAGCTCGCCTTGGCGCACGGTCAGGTTGACGCTGCGCACGGCTTCGGTGTCGCCGAATTTCTTCACGACGTCGACGATCTGGACAAAGTTCTCGGCGCGCGCATTGGCGCCGGAGGAGGAAACGGAGAACGGTGCGCCCGCGACCGGCGCACCCGACTGGCTATTCATGATGTGCTGCTTCTCTCCTGCGTTTGACGAACAAAGCCCCCGGGGGCACCAGGGGCTTCATGACTGCTGGGGAACGCCGGCTCGCGTCAGCGGCCCGATTTCAGCTCCGTCCACAGACGCGTCTGCAGGCGCTGGATTTCAGGCGGCAGCGGCTTGAGCAGGAACAGCGTCTTCACGACGTCGGCCGGCGGGTAGACGGCCGGATCGTTCGCGACGTCGGGCCGCACGTACTTGCGTGCCTCGGCGTTGGCGCTCGGGTAGTACACCGCGTTCGTGATCGCCGCGTGCACTTTCGGATCCTCGATGTAGTTGATCCACTGCAGCGCGGCATCCTTGTTCTTCGCGTCCTTCGGGATCGCCATCACGTCGAACCATACCGGCGCGCCGCCCTTCGGAATGTAGTACTCGATCTTGTACGGCTTCTTCGCCTCGATCGCGCGATGCTTCGCGATCACGACGTCGCCCGACCAGCCGAACGCGAAGCAGATGTCGCCGCCGACCAGATCGTTGATGTAGCCCGACGAGTTGAATTGCGTGATGTACGGGCGGATCTTCTTCAGCACTTCCATCGCGGCCTTGTAGTCGGCCGGGTTCGTGCTCATCGGATCCTTGCCGATGTAGTGCAGCGTCGCCGCGAACATCTGGTCGGGCGCATCGAGCACCGACACGCCGCAGGTCTTCAGCTTCGAGATGTTTTCCGGCTTGAACAGGATGTCCCAGTTGTCGAGCGGGACCTTGCCGAGCGCCTGCTGCGCCTTGGTCATGTTGTACGCGAGACCCGTCGTGCCGTACGCCCAGGGCACCGAGTACTTGTTGCCCGGGTCCGCGCCCGCGACGAGCGCCATCAGTTGCGGATCGAGGTACTTGAGGTTCGGCAGCTTCGACTTGTCGAGCGGCGCGAAGATGCCGGCGGCGATCTGCTTGCCCGCGTAGTTGCTGGTCGGCACGACGATGTCGTAGCCCGAGCTACCCGTCAGCAGCTTCGCCTGCAGCGTGTCGTCGCTGTCGTAGTTGTCGTAGCGGACCTTGACGCCCGCCTGCTTCTCGAAGTTCGGGATCGTGTCCTTCGCAATGTAGTCCGACCAGTTATAGACATTGAGCTGCGTATCCTTCGCCGCTGCCGCCGATGCACCCACGCACAGCGCGAGCGCTGCGAACCGGCCCACTACTTTTGCTTTCATCCCGTTCTCCCTCCGGCCGGACCGTTTGTCCGGCTGCCATCTGCCTCGTCACGGCGGCGCATTCTGGTGCTCCGCCCCTCGAAAACCCCGAAAACTACCACCATTCGCGCTCCGTCACAAAAAAATCATGCCGGTGTCGCGCAAACGGAACAGATTACCGCTGCCGGCCAGTCAGGCCGCTCGTGCGGTTGGGTATTCCGAGGGGAATTCTATCGGGTAATCGACGGCTGTCCACCGGGAAAAACAGGCAGCGGCGCAACCGCGTTCGCCGGCTGCGTGAATTGCGCGCCCGACGGCCGGGCACGCCGCCGTTTCACCGGTGAAATCGCGGCGTACCTCGCGCCTCGCGCCCCGGCGCCGGGCCGATCGGCCACGATGCATTAAAATGGCAGCTGACGATTCAACTGCGCGAACCCTTCCGATGGCCTCCAATCTCCACGACCTGCCCGACAGCCCCTGCATCGGCGTGTGCTCGACCCTCTTCGACGAAGTCTGCAAAGGCTGCGGCCGCACGGCCGCAGAAGTGTCGAACTGGGTGTTCCTGAGCGACGTCGAAAAGCGCGCGGTGTGGGAACGCATTACGCGCGAAGGCACCGCGATGCGCTTCCAGTACGACAAGCTGTAAATCCGCCGCGCATAAAAAAAGCGGCATGCCGACCGCCATGCCGCGAACCCCAACTCTGTTCTTTTCCTGTCGCGTCTAGAACTTCATCCCGACGCCCACGCCGACGATCAACGGATCGATGTGCAGCGTGCCGATGCCCTTGTCGCCGAGCGTCGCATCGGTGCTCATCCAGATCTTCTTCACGTCGACGTTCATGAACACCTTCTTCGTCAACTGCACGTCGACGCCGAACTGCAGTGCGGGGCCGAAGCTGCTCTTGTTGATCGACACGCCCTCCCCGCCGACGTTGAGCCCGTTGTTGTAGAAGTACGTGTAGTTCAACCCGGCGCCGACGTACGGACGCACCTTGCCGGCATGGTTGAAGTGATACTGCAGCAGCAGCGTCGGCGGCAGCACGCCCACGCCACCGAGGTTACCGAGGCTCGACGTCACCTGGTGCCGCGACGTGCCGAGGATCAGCTCGACGCCGAGGTAGTCGCGGATCATGTACGTGAAGTCGAGCTCGGGCACGATCGCGTTGTTCACGCCGACGTTGAGCGCGCCGAGCGTGTCGCTCGCGCGCTCGTTCGGCTGGATGCTGATCGCGCGCAGCCGGACCAGTACGTCACCCTGGTTGATGCCGTCGCCCGGCGACGCCGCGTGCGACACCGACGGCATCGCGACGAAGCTTGCCGCGACGGCGGCAGCGGTGACAAAAGTTCGAATCGTTTGATGCATGGTACGGACCCCCAAAGAATGGTTCCCATTCTCCTCGTAGGGTCTTTTCGTCATCTTGATATTCGTCAAGCCAGCGTAAACGTGGGACGGTTTGCCGCAGGCTCGGTCGCACGGCCCGTCAGCAGCAGGTCGAGCAAATCGCGCACGCTGCGGATCGCGCGGCCGAACGGCAGCGCTTCGCGGCCGCGGAAGAACAGCCCGTTCGCGACGTCGCCGCGCAGCGCGGCCGCCAACCGCGTGTCGATGCAGAAATGGCCGAACTTCTCGATGCCGTCGCGCAAGCCGCATACGCTCAGGCATTCGAGCGCGGTCGGGCAGCGCTGCTTGAATGCGCCGAGCTTGTTGCGGATGCGCGTCTCGTTGCGCAGGTAACGATCGAGCCACGGCGTCTTCACCGCGCGCGCGGGCAGCCCCGTCACGCTGACGAATTCGACGATGTCGTCGGGCGCCGCATCGGCGAGCACGCGCTTGAACTCCGGATGCGCATCGCCCTCTTGCGTCACCGCGAACGGCGTCCCGACCTGCACGCCGTTCGCACCGGCCGCGAGCGCCGCACGCACCATCTCGTGACTGTTGATCCCGCCCGCAACGATCAGCGGGATCGTGTCGCGCGCGAGGCCCAGCGACGCCATCACCTGCGCGGTCTCGTCGAGCACGCGCGCGAAATCGAAGCGCGCGTCGTGCATGTCGTCGATCTGCGTGACGCCGAGGTGGCCGCCTGCGTGCGCCGGATGCTCGATCACGATCGCATCGGGCAGGCGCCCCTTCTTCATCCACTTCTTCAGCACGAGCGCGATCCCGCGGCTGTCCGACAGGATCGGGATCAGCGCGACGTCGTGTCCTTGCGTGAGATCGGGCAGATCGAGCGGCAGGCCCGCGCCCATCACGATCGCATCGGCGCCTTCGTCGCACGCGACTCGCACGTAGTCCGCATGCGCGCTCACCGCCTTCATCACGTTGACCGCGATCATCCCGCGCCCTTCGCCGTAGGTCTTCGCGAGACGGATCTCGCGCGCCAATGCGTCGAGGTTCGCGGCCTCGAGCGTCGCGCGATCGGGCTGCGCACGACAACGCGCGAGCAGGTCCGCATGATGGTGGCGCAGGTCGATGCTCGCGATCGTGCCGAGCGCGCCTTCGCGGGCGACGCTGCCCGCCAGCCGGTGCGCGGAGATGCCGACGCCCATGCCACCCTGCACGACAGGCAGCAAGGTGCGGCCGCGTATCGTCAGCGGCGGAAAGGAAGTGCGTACGGTCATCGGATACCTCGTCAGAACATCGGAACCGCGATGATCGACGATTCACCGCCGCGCACCTTGACGTCCGTCAATAAAAAACGGCACGCGAGCGTGCCGTTTCCGGTTCATGCGGTGCGAGACGCTCAGGCCGGCTTCGCTGGCTTCAACTGCATCGACTTGTACTCGAGATACTCTTCGAGCCCGTACACGCCGTTCTCGCGGCCGTGCCCCGACTGCTTGTAGCCGCCGAACGGCGCGGCGCCGTTCCACGTGCCGCCGTTGATGTCGACCTGCCCCGTGCGGATGCGGCGCGCGATGCTCATCGCACGTTCGTCGCTGCCGGCCCATACCGCGCCGCCGAGCCCGTACGGCGAATCGTTCGCGATCCGCACGGCTTCGTCTTCGTCGCGATACGTGATGATCGACAGCACCGGCCCGAAGATCTCTTCCTGCGCGATCGTCGATTTCGGATCGACACGGCCGAACACGGTCGGCTTCACGAAGAAACCTTTCGCGAGCCCCTCCGGCAGGCCCGTGCCGCCCGTCACGAGTTCCGCGCCTTCATCGATCCCGCGCTGGATGTACGCCTGCACGCGCTGCTGCTGCACGGCCGACGCGAGCGCGCCGAGGCGCGTCGCGTCCTGCCGCGGATCGCCCGCGACGTATGTTTCGGCCGCGGCCTTCGCAATCTCGCGCGCCTCTTCGTAGCGCGTTTCCGGCACCAGCATCCGCGTGTGCGCCGAGCAGGTCTGGCCCGCGTTCAGGTAGCACGCGTTGACCGTGCCCTTCACCGCCGTCGCGAAATCGGCATCGTCGAGGATCACCGACGCCGACTTGCCGCCCAGTTCAAGCGCGACGCGCTTGACGCCCGCGGCCGCCAGCTCGGCCACGCGCTTGCCGGCGCGCGTCGAGCCCGTGAACGACACCATGTCGACGTCCGGGTCGGTAGCCAGCACCTCGCCGACGACCGGACCGTAGCCGCACACGAGGTTGAACACGCCGGCCGGCAGGCCGGCTTCGTGAATCGCTTCGGCGAGCATGAATGCGTTGAGCGGCGCGACTTCGGACGGCTTCAGGACCACCGTGCAACCGGCCGCGAGCGCCGGCGCGACCTTCAGCGTGACCTGGTTGAGCGGGTAGTTCCACGGCGTGATCGCCGCGACCACGCCGACCGGCTCGCGCACCACGAGCGAGTTGCCGACCCGCGCCTCGAATTCGAACGACTCGGCGAGCTTCGCATATGCCTTCCAGTTGTAGATCGGGCCGCCGACCTGGATCGCGCGCGACAGCTTGATCGGCATCCCGACTTCGCCGGTGATCGACTGCGCGAGTTCCTCGCTGCGCGCCTGCAGACGCTCGACGATCTTGCGCAGATAGCCCGCGCGCGTCGCGGCCGGCGTGGCCGCCCACGCGTCGAAGGCCGCGCGCGCCGCGCGGATCGCATCCTGCGCGTCGGAGGCGATGCCCTCCGGAATCCGGCCGATCACGGCCTCGGTGCCCGAGTCGATCACGTCGATCGTGCCGGTTCCGGCCGGTTTGCGCCATGCGCCGTCGATATAGAACTGGTCGTAGATTTTCATCGTGTTCCGTCTCCTGTCGGGCAGAGTTGGCGCTTTAGCGCTTATGGCGGCGGGAGCAGGTACTCCAGCCCCATGCTTCGCGGGGAAGCCGACATTCTAACGAGCGTTGCGGTCGACTGGTGTGACGATTGACAGCCATTCGAAAGGACTCCGGCCTCTGCCGCACCCTCGCTGCGCCGTCGGCGTGAGCGCCGGCCCGGCGTCCGCCATGCCGCTGCGGTGTCAGCATCCGCCCGGGTGCGCGGCCGGGCCCGCATCGTGCTATGTTTTTATTATCGGCACCGGCCCATTGCGACCGGCGCCGCCCGGAATCGACGCATTTCGTGAGCGCTGCCATGTCCGACGCATCCCATACCCTCGGCTCGCAAGACCGCCTGGAGCTGCTTTGCTGGCTCACCTGCGGCAATCTCGGCGCGTTTTACCTCAACGAATCATGGCCGGACGCCACGTTCCAGGTCCAGGCCGCGCACCGCTGGCTCGACCGCCATCACCGCCAGGCCGACTGGCTCGCGATCGCCAAGCTCGCGGCGCTCGCGCAGGACATCGCGAAGCGGCACGCCGGGTTCGTCGACGCGCCGTGGGCGCGCGACGCGGTCGAGGAAATCGTCGATACCGACGATCTCGACTATCGGGCAAAACTCGTGCAATGGGTGTACGACGACTGCTGCAAGGCGCTCGCGGACAAGCGGCTGGCCGATTGAGTCGCATATCGAGCCGCATATCGAGCCGTACGCGTGCGGGCCGCGGCACCGCTTCGCGCGACGGTCTTGTCGTCGATGCGGAAGTAGCGGCCGGACTGGCTGACGGGGTACGGCGCGCCAGCACCGCCCGCTGCACCGGCACGCGCAATGCGCGCTGTTGCGCTTACAGCAGCGACTTCGCCTGTGTCAGCACCTTGTCGCAGATCTGCCTGGTCACCTGCTGTTTCAGGCCACCGCCGCTCAGGTCGAGCTTGCTGCCGTTGCCGGCGTCGAGGATCCCGCTCGCGCCGCTGGTATAGCCGCTGTCGGTCGACGCATTGCCGCCGAGCCTGCCGAGCAGCGCGTCCTTCACCGACGATGCGCTGCCGGACGCGCCGCCGAGATAGTTGTTCTGGATACAGAACTGCAGCAGGCCCGCGACGTTGCCGGTACTCCCCGGCATCAGCGACGAACCGCCGCCAGTCAGTGCGCCGCCGAGGTTGCCGAGGTTACCGAGCGCACTGCCTGCGCTGCCGCCCGAGTCGCCACCACCGCCGACCTGTTTCAGGACATCACCAAGCTGCGCATGAGCCACCGAAAACGGCCCGAGCAATCCGATCAGCGCGCCGGCAACGATCGCGCGGTATAGACGTGCATTCATGTGAAGCCTCCTGGCTGTGACTGCATAAGTGCCTCGAATCGAATCAAAGGATACCCAATCAACCGGTGCATGACAGCCTTCGTGCGCGGCCTGAAACGTCAGGCATCGTGATATCGCCGCGATTTGACAATGCTTGACGGGATGCCCGCGCAGCATGCGCGGCCGGTTCGATGCGCGACAGACTGCACTCGCGCACGATCGCCATTGCGTGTCGCCGGTACATGCGATGCGTCATAGAATCGTCGTCGCCTGCCGTCCGGACCATCCGGCCCGATACAAGTACACGGGCAAGGCGTACACGATGCCCGGCGTGAAGGCCATCGCGGGCGTGATGGGCAACGACGACGAACGCGTCGATTTCCGCGCCGGCAGCCGGCTGCTGATCGTCGCGGGCTGCTTCAACGACGATTGCGGCGACGACAACGCGAAGGCGGCCCGGTTCTTCTACGAATGGACCGGCACGCGGCTGCGTCCGGTCGGCACCTGTCCGCTGGTCGTTGCGCCAGTCGAATAACCGGCGACCGATTCGCGCAGCACTCGTGAAAACCGTCACGCCTCCGGCGCGCGTGCCCCGTCGCCGCATGCCGCGACGAACAAGACCGCGAGCACCACGCCGATCGACACGAACGGCGCCGCCGGATGCAGTTCGTACAGCATCGTACCGGCCAGCGGCGCGACGACTATGCTGAGCCCTTGCGCCATCGACATCGCGCCCGCGCACGCGGCCTGCTCGTGCGCTTCGACTCGCGTGCTCGCGAGCGCCGCGACTGCGGGAAACGCGGCGCCCAACCCGCACGCCGCCACGAAGTAGCTCGCGCACAGCAGCAGCGGGTACGCGGCCTCCGCGGCCAGCGCCGACACGAACCCCACGCCCCCCGCCAGCGCGCCCCAGCGCAGGCACCGGAGCGGCGCGACCGCACGCAGGCGGCCAACCAGCGACTGCGTCGCGATCAGCCCGATGCCGGCGCTGCCGAGCGCGTAGCCGACCACCATCGACGCGTCGCCCGTCCGCACGTGCAGCCGGTCGATCGCGTAAAAGCCGAGCACGCTGTTCGCGATCATCACCGCGCTGTACAGCGCGAACGCGCTGCACCACGGCAGGCGCAGGCGCGGATCGGTCGGCTTCAGCCGGGGCGGCGCCTGCCGCACCGCATGCGCGCCGTCGTCGCGCAGCCGTCGCAGCCCCGCCAGTCCGGCGAGCGGCAGCAGCGCGAAAACGGCGAGCGCGAGCGTCATGTCGATCCCGGCCAGCCAGCCCGCGAGCGGCGGCGCGAGCACCATCCCTATCGCGCCCGCCGCGCCGAATCGTGCGATCGCGGCCGCGCGCCCCGTGGCCGGTGTCCGGTCCGCGATCCACGCCATGGCCGCGACTGGCAACCCCGCATAGCAGCCGCCCATCGCCGCGCGCGTGACGAGCAGCGCGACAAAGCCCGCCCATACCGGCGGCACGGCGCTGCCGCCGTCGCGCAATGCCCAGCCGACGTAGCCGGCCAGCAGCAGCGAACTCGCGACGAAGCCGCCGATCGCCGCACGCATCGCCGGCAGCCGCCCGCGGGTGTCGGCCGCGCGCCCCCAGCGCGGCGCGGCGATCATCCACACGAGCCCGACGATGCCGATGATCGCGCCGACATGCAGCGGCTCGAGATGCATGCGCCGCGCCATCGGCCCGGCGATCGTGACGAATGCGTAGGTGCCGGCCACCATCGCGAAATTCACGAACAGCAGCGGCAGGAAAGACACGCCGGCATCGGCCGGCGTGGGCAGGGAGTCAGCGGAAGTCATCGACATAAGGTGTTCCGATGAAAAAGGTAAGCGTCGTGCGTCAGTGCGAATGGACGCCGGCACCGCGTGGCGCGGCGCATCGGGCACGGGCAGCCGCGCACCGACGCGCTGCCGTTCCTCGTGACACGGCAACGCGAACGCGCCTGCCGCGCCTTGTTCGGCACAGGGCCGGGATGTATTTCATGACGATGCGCCGGAAACGGAAGGCGGCCGGACCGTCACACACCGAGCGTCGCGCCGCCGGTCGCCTCCAGCGTGCGCGCCAGCACGACCTTGTCGAGCTCGCCCGCGCGAATCCTGGCGACCGCCTGCGCGACCGCGTCTGCATAAGCATCCGCGGACGGCACCTCGCGCGCCGCGAGCGGCGCGCCCGCATGCGGGATCGCCGCCGCAACATCGCTGGCCAGCAGCATATGCGCCGGCGTTGCGAGAAACAGCGGCGTATCCGCACGATAAACATCCCGCACGCTATGGGGTACTAATAGTTCGGAAAGTCGGGAAATCGCATTCATTGACATTGCCTCCAGATTGAACGAGCCGGCGCGGCGCGCCGGCCATGCCGTCACATTTCGGCGGTCAGACTCACCGCGATGCGGCGCCCCTGGTCGACGAGCCAGTTGCCGCTCAGCCCGGTCGTGCGCGTGCGATCGTCGATCGGCACCATCTTGTTGGTCAGGTTCAGCACCGCGAAATTGACGGAGAAACGCTTGTCGATCCGGTAGCGCCCGCCGAGATCGAAAGTCGTCGTCGACGGCCGTTCGCGCACGCCCTGCGCGCCGTTGCGGAACGCGGCCCAGTATTCGCTGCCGATATAGTTCGCCGTCGCGTAGAGATCGAGCTTGGCGGTCGGCGTCCAGTCGACCTGCACGTTGAATTTGTGCTTCGGCGTCTTGTCGAGCGGATAGCCGTCGAGCGAACTGCCGTTGAACGCCTTCTCGCCGCTGCCTTCGCGGCGCGATTCGGTCAGCGTGTACACGCCCGACACCTTCAGCGTGCGCGACAGGCGCGTGCCCGCGCCGATCTCGAGCCCGTACAGCTTGACCCGGTCGATGTTGTCGTACACATAGATGTTGCGGCCCGGCGAGCGCGGATCGGGCTTGCCCGTGTCGTAGCTCGCCACCTTGTTCTTGAACAGATTGTTGAACAGCGTCAGGCCCGCGTACGTGTCGCCCAGGTCGTAGCGCACGCCGAGCTCTTCGGTCAGGCTCGTCTCCGGCTTGAGATCCGGATTGCCGCACAGCGTGCCGGGCGTCGCGCCCGCCGCGCCGCCCGACGTCATGCAGTAGCCGGCCGTGCTCTGGCGCAGCGACGGCGGCCGGAACCCGGTCGATACGCCGCCGCGCACCGTCCACGCTTGACTGATCTGGTACACGCCGTAGATGCGCGGGCTGACGTGGCTGCCGTAACGCTCGTCGTGATCGAGCCGCACGCCGGTCGTCAGCGTGAAGCGGTCGTTGAAGAAGTAGTCGTTCTCGCCGAACAGCGCCCACGCGTTGCGTGTGACGCGATCCGCATTGGCCCCATGCCCTTTCGGCACCGCGTCCTGCACGCTGACGCCCGACAGCCGCGACCAGATGTGCTGGCCGCCCATGGTCAGGATGTTGCGCTCGCCCCACCACGGTATCGCGGCCTTGCCTTCGAGGATCGTGTCGGTCAGCGCGGGCTTCACCGGCGAACGCCCGGCCGGCGTCCACTGGTCCTGCACGCCGCGCTCGCCGTACAGCGACACCGTCGTGTCGCCGAAGCCCCAGCGGCCGTCGTGCGTGATGCCCCAGTAATCGCGGACATGACGCGTCTCCGTGAGCGCGGTGGCCGCCGTGCGCGGCGTGAGCGGCGCGGCGCTCTTGCCCGGCGTGCTGAGATAGGTGAGCTGCTCGCGCCCGATGTTCACGCTCACGTCCTGGTTGCTCGCGGGTTTCGCGGACAGCTTCACGTCGAAGCTGCCGATCCGCTGCCCGTTCGCCCCGCCCGTTCCACTGTTCGGGTAGTAGATGTCGTCTTCGCCGCGATGCAGGAGACGCCCCGACGCCTGCAGCCCGAGCACGTCGGATTTCAGCGGGCCGCCAAGCCAGAAGTCGACGCTCTGCGTGTCGCCCTGGTTCGATTCGAGCTGCCACACACTGCCTGCCGTGATCGTGCCGCCCCAGCGCTTCGGCACCTTGCGCGTGATCACGTTGATCACGCCGCCCATCGCGTCGGCGCCGTACAGCGACGACATCGGCCCGCGCACGACCTCGATCCGCTCGATCGCGGACAGCGGCGGCATCAGGTTCGACTGCACGCCGGCCGTGCCGCGGTTCATCGTTTCTCGCGTGTTCTGGCGGCGGCCGTCGACGAGTATCAGCGTGTACTCGCCCGGCATCCCGCGAATCGAGATGTCCTGGTCGTTCGGCGACGCACCGACGACGCTCACGCCCTCGACGTTGGCGACGATCTCGGCGACCGACGTATACGGCTTCGCGTCGATGTCTTCCCGGCTGATCACCGAAATGCTCGCGGGCGCCTCGCGGATCGCCTGCTCGCGGCGGCTCGCCGTGACGACGATCTCCTTCAGCGCGGCCGGATCGGCGGCAGCATCCGGCGGTACGGATTCGACCGCTTTGGCCGGTTTGCCCGGGTCATCCGGTTTGGCGGCGACGGACGACGCGGCGGCGGGTTCCGCCACCCGGCCAGGCGTCTGCGCCCACGCGCACGACACGCCCATCAGATACAGGCCGGCAACGACGACCGGCTTCAACGCAAAGCTTGCAGCTTGACTCGACATGGTGGCGCCTTCTACGTTTCATGATGCTATTGATTCTCATTTGCATTATGAAACATGTAACCAATCGAAATCTTTGCGTAAGCATCGAAGTCGTTTGAGCGCCGTCGCCGGCCATCGTCAACGCCGGTCGCTGCGTCGCGCGAGCGTCGGCGTGACGCCGAAGCGGCGCTTGTAGGCCGTCGCGAAGTTCGCGGCGCTCGTGTAGCCGGCCAGCGCCGCGGCCTGCTTGACGCTCACCGCATCGCGCTCGAGCGCGAGCCGCGCGCGCTGCAGATGATGTTCGCGGACGAAGTCGAACACGGTCGTGCCATAGGCCGCGCGGAACTGGCGCTGCATCGCGTTCGCGCTCATCCCGGCGTGCCGCGCGATGTCGTCGAGCGACAGTTCCTGAACCGCGTCGCTCGCGAGGAACGCGCGCAACTCGGCCATCCGCCGATAGTCGCGCGAGCCGAGCGACGCCTCCGCCGCCTGCGCCGCACCGGTCTCGAGCGGCGTAAAGGCCTCGGCGAGCAGTTCGAGCACGCGACTCTCCAGATAGATCGCCTGCAGCATCGGCTGATAGGCCGGCGGCCGCACGATCTGTTCGGCGAGCGCCGTTGCACGCGGCGTCGGCTGCCAGAAGCGGATCGCGAGATGCGCGGACAGCATCGCATCGAGCCGTTCCGGCAGGACGCCGCGGCTGGCCGCCTGCAGATGGCCGAGCCATTCGCCCGACATCGCGAGGCTCAGCCGCCGTGCATAACCGCCCTTGCGGAGCCGCCTGCGGAACGTGTCCGGCTCGACCGCGTTGAGCAGGAACGACTGCATCCGCACCGCGGGCCGCATGGCTTCGCGGTCCGTGCGGCCGGTGCGGCGCCCGTCCGTCGTCAGCACCACGCGCCGGTCACCGTACGACACGTCGAGCGCGCCCTCGAGCAGCAGCACGAGATGCAGGCCCGGTGAACACTGCCCCGACATCACGGCGTCGAATTCATCCGTTGCGTCGTCCGAATGGATCCGCAGCCCGGGCCGCACCTCGCGGATCCGCGCGACATGTGCGTCGTGTCGATAGCGATCGGAATGGGAAGCGGCTGGTGTCAGCGCTGTCATGTCGTCATACCCCCGCGCGCAGGCCTCTTGCGCCCACGCAAACTATTTTGGCGTGCGATCAAACGACCGACGCCCCTGTCGCGGCGTCGGCTCGGCTACAATTAAATGAGAATTGTTCTCATTTATATCGTATCGGGAGTCACGTGAGAAATACAAGCGGAATGTGGGCCATGCTTGGCGTATGGCTGTGCGGCTGGCTCGTGATGCAGGCCGCACAGGCGGACACGACGACCGTCACCGACCTGGCCGGGCGGCAGGTCCGGATTCCCGCGCGCGTCGAGCGCGTGCTGCTCGGCGAGGGGCGCCTGCTGCCGGCGCTGGCGGTAGTCGACGGTGACGATCCGGCGCGCCGCCTTGTCGGCATGATGGGTGATTTCGAGCAGCTCGATCCCGCGAGCTACGCCCAATGGCTCGCGCGCTTCCCGCGCCTGAAGGACGTGCCGCGCATCGGGCGCTCGCAGTCCGGCAGCTTCAGCGACGAGCGCGCGCTCGCGCTGCGTCCGCAGATAGCGATCTTCGGGCTCGGCGGCGGCCACGGCCCCGGCGAGCGCGATCGCGAAACGCTCGCGCGGCTCGAGGCGGCCGGCGTCGCGATCGTGTTCGTCGACTTCCGGCACGACCCGCTCGCCAACACGCCACGCAGCATCGCGCTGCTCGGCCAGGTGCTCGGCTCGCCGCAGCGCGCGACGGAATTCAACGCGTACTGGCGGCAGCAGCTCGACCTCGTCCGCACGCGGCTCGCGACCGCGCGCCCGGCCGCGCCGAGCGTGTTCCTCGAAAGCCGAGTCGGCCTGTCGGGCGACTGCTGCGACACGATGACCGGCATGATGGGCCACCTGCTCGACGCCGCTGGCGGCAACAACGTCGCGAAAGGCCGCGTGCCCGGCGAGCACGGCACGCTGAACCCCGAATACCTGCTGAGCCGCCGGCCCGATTTCTACATCGGCACCGCGATCGGCTCGCTCCAGACGCTGCAAAGCGCGCCGCAACGCATCGCGCTCGGCGCCGGTGTGCCGCACGACGCCGCCGTCCGTTCGCTCGACCGCTCGCTGAAGCGGCCGCAGATCACACCGCTGCGCGCGGTCCGCGAGCGGCGCGCATATGCGATCTGGCATCACTTCTATAATTCGCCGTTCAACGTCGTCGCCGTGCAGGCGATGGCCAAGTGGCTGCATCCGGCGTTGTTCGCCGATCTCGATCCGCGCGCCACGTTCGATACGATGGTCCGACGCTTCCAGCCCGTTCCGCTGCAAGGCGAATACTGGGTGCAGGAAGGGTCCTGACATGCGGATGCCCGCCTCCTCCATGCGTCGCTCCCTGCTCGTCGCCGGATTGGCCGGTCCGCTCGGCGGCCGGCTCGCGCCCGCGCGCGCCGCCGATGCGCCTGCCTGGCCCGGCCTCGAAGCCGCACTGCCGGTCGTCGTGCCGAACAGCCGCCAGTTCGACGTGACGATCGCCGGCCGCACGCGGCGTCTGTTCGTCGCTCTGCCGGCCGAGCGTTCCGGCTCGGCGCCCCATCCGGTGCTTACCGTGCTCGACGGCAATGCGCTGTTCCCGCTCGCGGAGCAGCTCGTCCGCAATCTCCGCTCTCGGCCGGACGGCGCGCGCGACGCCGAGGCCGTCGTGATCGGCATCGGCTATCCGGTCGACGGGCCCTACGACATGGCCGCGCGCGCGGACGACTACACGCTCGCGCCGTTGCCGAACGGCCGCGGCGTCGTCGCGGACCGCTTTCTCGACTTCATCGAGCACGACGTGCAGCCGTGGCTCGCCCGCCAGTTGCCGGTCGATCCCGAGCGGCAGACGCTGTTCGGCCACTCGTACGGCGGCCTGCTGACGCTGTATGCGATGCTCGCGCGCGCGCACCTGTTTCGGCGCTACGTGGCCGCGAGCCCGTCGATCTGGTGGGGCGAGCGCGCGCTGCTGCCCTATGCCGACCGATTCGCCGCGCAAACCGCCCCGCTCGCACCACCGCTGCGCGTCCTCGTGACCGCAGGCGGCCTCGAGGAAGGTGCACCGAACCACGACGCCGAACGGATGCGCCGCCAGCAGGCACGCAAGCAGGTCAGTTCCGCCCGCGACTTCGTCGCGCGCGTGGGCGGCCGCGCAGGGCTTGACGCCGCGTTCCGGCTGATCGACGGCGAGGATCACGGCGGCGTCGTGCTGCCGAGCCTCGCGCTTGCGTCACGTGTGGTTGTCGAGCCCGCGTCCGGAGCGGCCGCATGAGCACGACGACACCCGTTTCGCCTCCGTCGCTGCGACTCCGCTACCGCGCGGTCGCCGCGCGGCGCGTCGGTGCGCTGGCCGCGCTCGCATGCGTGCTCGTCGCACTGCTCGTCGTCGACGTCTCGACCGGCCCGTCGCCGTTTCCGGTCGCCGACCTGGTCGGCGGCCTGTTCCGGCCCGACGGGCTGCCGCTCGAACAGCGCGTGATCCTGTGGGACGTGCGCCTGCCGTATGCGCTGATGGCCGTGCTCGTCGGCGCGTCGCTCGGGTTCGCCGGCGCCGAAATGCAGACCGTGCTGAACAACCCGCTCGCGAGCCCGTTCACGCTCGGCATGTCGGCCGCCGCGAGCGTCGGCGCGTCGCTCGTCGTGATTTCCGGCTGGCACCTCGTGCTGTGGAACGAGAACGTCGCGCTGTCGCTCGGCGCGTTCGCGTGCGCGAGCGTTGCGACGCTGCTGATCGTCTGGCTCGCGTGGCGCCACGGCGCGACGACCGAAACCGTCGTGCTGTTCGGCATCGGCCTGATGTTCAGCTTCGAAGCCCTGCTGTGGCTGCTGCAGTTCATCGCCGATGCGAATGCGCTGCAGCAGATCGTGTTCTGGAGCATGGGCAGCCTGGCGCGCGCGACCTGGGGCAAGATCGCGCTGCTGACCTGCGTGTTCGCTGCCTGCACGCTGTGGGCGAGCGTCGACGTTGCGTCGTTGACGGCGCTGCGCGCCGGCGACGAGCAGGCGCGCAGCATGGGCATCGCGGTCGAACGGCTGCGGCTCGTCGCGCTCGCGCGCATCAGCCTGCTGTCCGCGACGGCGCTGTCGTTCGTCGGCACGATCGGCTTCGTCGGGCTCGTCGGGCCGCACGTCGCGCGGCTGCTGGTCGGCGACGAGCATCGCTACTACCTGCCGGGCGCGGTGCTCGCCGGCGCGATCATGCTGGCCGGCGCGTCCGTGCTCAGCAAGACGCTGATCCCCGGCGTGACACTGCCGATCGGCATCATCACCGCGCTGGTCGGCGTGCCGCTGTTCATGCTGCTCGTCAGCCGGCGCAGGAGGCTCGATGGCTGAGCCGATGCTGCATCTCGACGCGCTGTCCGTCCGCTACGGCGCCCGGGTCGTGCTCGACGGGTTGTCGCTCGCGCCGGTCGAGCCGGGCACGACGATCGGGCTGCTCGGGCCGAACGGCGTCGGCAAGTCAACGCTGCTGCGCGCGTTGGCGCGGCTCGCGTCCGCCACCGGTCGCGCGGCATTCGGCAGCTTCGACCTGCTGTGCGGGTCGCGCCGCGAACACACGCGGCAGGTTGGCTATCTGCCGCAGACCTTGCCGCAACCGTCGTCGCTGCTCGTGTACGAAGCCGTGCGCAGCGCGTTGCGCGCCACCTGCGGCGGCCTGTCCGACGCGACGAGCGACCGGCGTTTGCAACAGGTGTTCACGCGGCTGCGGCTGCACCCGCTGGCGATGTCGTCGCTCGACCGGCTGTCGGGCGGCCAGCGACAGATGGTCGGGCTCGCGCAGGTGCTCGTGCGCGACACGCCGCTGCTGCTGCTCGACGAACCGACCAGCGCGCTCGACCTGCGCTGGCAATTGCTCGCGCTGGAGGCGGTCGGTGAGGCGGCCCGCCGGCGCGGCGCGATCGTGCTGGTCGCGATGCACGACCTGAATCTCGCATCGCGTTTCTGCGACCGGCTCGTGCTGCTGAGTGCCGACGGACTCGTCGCGGACGGCGCGCCGGCCGACGTGCTGACGCCGCCGAACCTGCGGCGCGCGTACCGCGTCGACGCGCGGGTCGAGCGCACGGCGTCGGGCGATTACGTCGCGCTGGCGGAGCGGGCGATTCCCGACGAGCCGCAGTGGTGTTCGATGCGTGACGCGGGGGCGTAGCGCTTATTGGCTGGTGCCCGGGCAACGTAGCGAGCCATTGGCGAGAAAAAACCGGAATGCGTGATACTGCCGGGCTTCGCCGGCGTAGAAAGGAAAAAGCCCGCATCGGCGAGGTGCCGATGCGGGCCTGATGCGTGGCTGGCGGCTTCGCTTCATGCACCCGACTTCGCACTGCCCAGCCGCGGCACATGAACGGAAGCGTCAGGACAATTACTCCTGCCCCTGACTCGTCAGAAACTCCTCGTAGTTCCCACCAAAGTCGAACAACGTGCCATCCGTGCGCACTTCGATGATCCGGTTCGCCAGCCCGCTCACGAATTCGCGGTCGTGCGACAGCCCGACCCAATCTGATTTCCTGTAACTATATGGAGGTCAGAATGGCATCTATCGTTCAACGTGGGTACAAATGGCAGGCCAAAATTCGGACCCAGGGCCAGCCCATCCGCTCCAAAACTTTCGATACGAGGGAGGCTGCGGAGCAATGGGCGGCCGAACAAGAGGCCATCAAGCCAGCGCCCAAACAACCCCGTAAGGTCCACGAGAAGCCCCCTATGCTCACCGTCGGGGACCTCTTTGCCCGGTACATCAAAGCCCCTTTACCGGGCCGCCGGAATGTCGAATGGGAGCGCGGGATATGCCGCCGCTTCATCCGCAACGAAAAAAAGCTATGCGCCGTGCCGGCCGCGAAGCTCGACAAACCCCATTTGGTCGAATGGCGGGACCGGCGTATCGGAGAGGTCGCTCCTAGTACGGTGATCCGAGAGCTAGACGCCATATCCGCCGTGTACCGCCTCGCTATAGATGAGTGGGCCGTAGGTCTGACTGTCAACCCGACCAAGGGACTACGCCGGCCCAAGCTCCCGCCTCCCCGCGACGTACGGCTTGCCATTGGTGACGACGAAAAGCTGATCGCATCCGCTATCGACTACAACCGCGAGATTGCCCCGGCCATCGTTCTGGCAATTGAGACAGCCATGCGGCAAGGCGAAATAGCAAAGCTCCGCTGGGAGCATATCGACCTGGAGGCTCGGACGGTTCTACTACCTATGACGAAGAACGGAACGCCGCGAAAGGTTCCTTTATCTAGTCGGGCAATCGAGGCTCTGACGTGGTGTCCTCCGCCGCATCGGGGCCGCGTATTCAAGCTCACGCAATCGGCCATGAAATACGCTTTCAGCCGCGTACGCCAAGAGTGCGGCCTTGGAACCATTCATTTCCATGACCTTAGACACGAGGCCACAAGCAGACTTTTCGAAAAGGGATTGAATGTCCTAGAGGTGGCGACCATAACCGGCCACAAGAACCTCAAGCACCTCCAACGCTACACCCACCTCCGCGCCGAAGATTTGGCGAAGAAGTTGGGATAGGCATGACGGCCGCCCCGTTTTATCCAAGGGAGGCCGGCTGACGATAAAGCGGTCCGGTCATAGGCGTGCGGCAGCATCCCGAACCTACCGGGGCCGCACGCGTAGAATGCTATTTCCGCAACTGACGGCTGTTGCAGCCCAAGCCATTATGTCAAACGAAAAACCTCCCAAGCTTTTTATCTCATACAGCTGGACTACACCAATGCATGAGCAGTGGGTGCTTGATCTAGCGGAACGGCTTCGAGACGACAATATCGATGTAATTCTGGATAAATGGGATCTACGCGAAGGCAACGACGCGCATGCCTTCATGGAACGGATGGTCACTGACTCAGAAATCAAAAAAGTGGCAATGATTTGCGATTTAGCATATACCGAAAAAGCAAATAGACGGGGCGGCGGAGTCGGAACCGAGACGCAGATTATTACGGGCGAAATTTACGCGCATACTTCTCAAGACAAGTTCGTTGCCGTCATTGCAGAAAAAGACGTAGACGGACACGCAGTAGTACCTGCTTACTACAAAGGGCGTATTCACATTGACCTCACGGACGCTGACCGCTACGAACAGGAGTATGAGCGTCTCGTTCGATGGGTCTACGACAAACCACTTTTTATTAAGCCTCCACTGGGAAAAACACCGGCATTCTTGGCCGACACTGCTACCAAGACATTAGGCAATCGATCGGCTATGAAGCGGGCGCTGGATCAATTGCGTGACGGCAAATCGACCGCCACCGCAGCCCTCGGAGACTACCTATCGAGCGTGTCCACATCGTTCGAGCAGCTGCGGATCGTGAAGGACAAAGACAAGGAGTTTGACGAGCAGGTCGTCCAATCGATTGACGCGTTCCTCACCACGCGAGATGAAGTGTTAGCCGTCATCCACGCAGTTTCACGCTACCAAGCATCCGAAGAAAATGTGCGGAAGCTCCACCGATTCTTCGAAGAACTGCTCCGCTACTTTAGTCCGCCGCCGAACATATCCAGCTACAATGAGTGGGATTTCGACAACTATCTTTTTATCACTCACGAACTATTTCTTCATACGATAGCCTTATTCGTAGACAATGAGCAATTCGAGCACGCGCAAACGTTAATCGCCACCGAGTATTACGTCGGAAAAAATCATGCCTTTAATGGCGAATCGATGGTCCCCGTTACAGCATTTGAATTGAATATCGGCTCACTCGAACGCCGAAATACTCGCCTTAATATGCGGCGCATTTCCTTGCGGGCCGACTTATTGCATGATCGCTGCAAAACCGGAATTAACCGATTCGATTCTGTAGCGCAAGCCGATATTCTAGTTTTTATGTACGTCACGCGGAGCAGCGGCTATTGGTGGCCGTACACAGCTGTCTATCTTGGTAACGGCCGAGCGCCTCTTCCAGTATTTGCCCGTTCGAGCTCTTCGAAATTCTTCAACCGACTACGGCCATTACTTGGTGTCGACAATGCGGAGCAACTGCGAACCTGGATTACGCAGTTGTCGGCTAACAACGACCTGCCGCGAGTGCAGTTTGGTCATCTCCCGCTCGTACGGTTGGCCAACGTTGAAAAGATCGCGACCAAGGAGTAGACAGGCGTTACCTCCGGCCATTGGCTGAGAGTTGGCCCAACGTCCCCCTGGCATCTCGAAGGGTTGAAACATGGGCTGTGTAAATCCAGACCGACCGCATCGACCCAACGCTGTGCGCACAACTCTCCACTTATCGCCGTTGCGTCGATGATGTTCGGGGAGCTGTGCGCGCTCGGCGTCGCGGCGGGCGATTTGTCACCCGAGGGGTACCGGCATCCCGCCAGAGCGCTCTGTCATCGAACGAACAGCGGCTTAGCGTTGTGAGCCCTGACAGCCCAACGTTCCGCCTCTGATTCACGGAATGCCTTGGCCCTCTCCGCTCGAATGGCGGCGGCCTTGGCGTCATCGATCTGAAGACGGAACCCGTAGTGGAGCGTGTACTGGTTGTTATTCCGGTCGTACACAGCGATCACTCCTGGCGGCAGATTTTCCTGAAGTAGCTTTGCCGACGCCTTCGGGTCCGAGGGAACTTGAACCTGCACGAGGTCGCCCACGGCTGGCCCTTTCCCGACAGCGCTTGCACCGCCTGCGGCGTTCGGAGCCGCTGCGCCGGTCGTGACGGGTCGCGGAGCAGTCTTGTTGCGGATGGCCAAATTCTGCCCCACATGGATAATCAAGGGACTGTCCATTGAGTCGTGAATCTCCGACAGCCCGTACCGGTCCGGGCGCTTCAGCGAGAGACCAGCGGAGTCCGGGACGAGACCGGGAAGCGCCTTGCTGAGATGGCTGAGGTCATCCAGCGCTGTCTTGAACGGGTCCTCCGGCTCGTTTGCTTTGTTCATCATCGGGAATGACGAGTAAATCGCCTTGTAGCCTTTGGTGATCGAGTACGGGTGATTGGGGTCCGCGTTGATTGGGGAGTCCGCAGCGCGGCCCTTACCTTTGAACGGGTCCTCAATGATCTTCACCGTGCCGCTCATACCGACCGTCGCCATACGCGTGCCCTTGAACACCGTGGCCGCGTTCTCTACTGCGGTGTCGAGGTCCACCTTCCCATTGGCCCGTTGAGCCATAAGCTGCTGGATGACGATCCCCTGAAACTGTTGGCGGAGGTCCGAGGACATCGAGGTCGCCGGATTCCAGATGAGGCCCTTGCGGCCCACGTCTTCCAGCATCGCCTTCCCCATCGCCTTGTTGACGGCCACGTCCACGTCGGCCTGCTTCTTACCGGGAAGCAGCGGCTCCCAGTTGATGCTGCCGCCGTTACCGATCTTCTCCAGGACCTTCGAGTCCATACCGCCATCGCGGATGGCCTTGTAGACCTGGGACACATCACCGTTCGTCGGAGCGAGCGCCTTGACGCCCCAGTACATCCCAGACGCCTCGTCGTCCTTCCCGAGATACTGGCCGAACGCGTGATCGCCCACGATGTCGTGAATGCGGTCCATGACGCGCCAGGCCCGTGAGGCGCGGTCCGGATCGCCCGACTTGATTGCCGATGTCAGGTCCTTCTGGATGCGCGGGGGCATCGTGCCGTCTGAGATGTCCCGGATGCCTGGGGCGGTCACCCACCCCACGAACTCCGAGCCAGCCTGGTCCGACGCGAGCGGGTCCGGGAGACCGGCGTTGCCCTGCATCGACGCGGCGAGCGCCGGGTACTGAGCGCTACCCCGGAGCTTCTGGACCATGTATTTGTCGAAAGACTTCTTCACAGCCTCTGCAGGATCCACACCCCACAACTCTGCAACGGTGTGGATGTTGTGCGAGCCGTTGTAGCCGCGCTCGGCCAGCGACATGTAGTTAATCGTTGCCTGCTGCTTCGACGCCTCCAGCAGCCCTTGATATACGGCACCGAACTTGTCCATCCCGACTCCGTGATTGGAGTCCACGCGATTCGCTTGATACACTAGGTGCGCCCAGTCTTCGGGGGTGGCGTTCGGATTGGCCTTGAGCGCGATGGCCGCGAGGCGAACCCCATCGACCTCCTGCGCCGCCTGGATCGACTTGACGGTCTGAATCTGCTGCACAGCGTCGTGGGACATCTTGTCGTAGGCAACCGGGTTACGGTCAGCCCACCCGGATTGCTCCAGGGCGTTGAGGAGTCCCAGGGCTTGCGTCTTGTTGCGCACGCTACCCATGAAACCGCCGATCATCTTGTCCGCGAGCGTCTGGTCCCCACGGGTCAGCGCCAACACGCGCTGTTCCAGTGTGGCGAAGCCCGCCTCCGAGATACCTTGCGGCGAGTTGATCTGGGCGTTTGCGCTGTTCTGAATCTCCAGCGCGTGATTCTGCTCCTGCGTCTGCGCGACTTGCTCCGACGCCTGCGCCACCATCGTCTGCGCGGCGGGAGCGAAGCGGCCCACGAGCGCGGAGTCGAAGTCGGTGTCTCCAGTGCCCGCGCCATAGAAGTCCTTCCAGACTCCCTTGGCGACATCCTCGGGGGACACCGAGCCATCCTTCGGCATCTCGCGCAGTCGCGCACTTAGCTCCTGCTGCATCTCGAACGCCTGATTCTGGGCGAACGATTGCTGATATGCATTCCAGTAGGACTCGCGATTGGCGTGGGCCTCGTCGGGGACGCGGCCCGCTGCTTGGTCAGCCTGCGCCTGCTTCGCGAGCGCCTCGTTCTCCTTGTGGATGTCGGCTACGCGGGCCTGCTCCGTAGCGGCGTTGACTCGCTGGAGATCGCCCTGGAGGTTCCCGAAGAACCCGCCGAACGAGTTAGCGAGTGACTGGATCGCGGACACTTGGCCCGAGGCGTCCACACGGGCCGCCGTTGCCTGCGCTCGCGTCGTGGTGACGCCAGGTGCCGCCGTTACATCGAGACCCGGTAGGTTGATGGGGCGAAACGATTGATTTTGCTGACCCGACATTTGGGTTCCTTGTCAGTGATTGGTGAGGAAGAATGGGAATGGAGTCGAGAGCGGATACAGCGCTCCAGACGGCCCTTTGCGGGCAGAGGATGCGAGCGGGGCTATTTTCGACGCGGCATCGCGGGACGCCCGAGTGGGCCTTAGGTGGAATCGGCGGAGGCGGCCTCGGCCTTCCGTGCCTTCTTACGGCTGCGCGAGCGCGGAACCTGCCGGATGGTGTCGGGCATGAGGGAGCACGGATAGTCCATCTCGTAGCACTCCCCCTGCTTCAGGCCCAGGAGCAGCGCTCCAACGTCGTAGTCGTAGCCGTGCTCTCTGTCCCGGAGGTGAAACCCGCGATGCATGGGCGCTCGGATTTCGCCACGCTCGCCTCGGGTCCATCGGCGGCGGCCAATGCCCATTACGTAGTGGAGCCAGTGGAAATCCCAGAGAGCCACGCGGACAGCCTGGGTCGAATTGACCAGGGGGACTTCCACATAGCCATCGCGGAACCGCAAGGGGCGCTGCCTGCGCTGTTTGCGGTCGCTCTCCTGGATCACGCGCTCGGCTAGTGCCCCTTGCGGGGCTCCAGTGGCCGGGATGGTCTCTATGCGCCTGCGACTGGTTCGGACGGTTTGCGCGTTCGCTGTATTCATACCGTCAGGCCTCGGGCCGCACGAATCTCTGCGGCGGTCTTGCCGACTTGATCGGGCAATGCATTCTCACGCTTGTCGAACGTGCAGATAGCCGCGTCCGGGATGCGGTTGCCTGGTTCAACCGGAGTGTCGCTGGCAAACGAATAGGGGTGGTACGGCGTGAGGTCGGGAACCTTGCCCTCGCTCGTAGCGTTTTTGATCGCGGTAACGAACAGGATATTGTTCGAATGCAGGATGTAGCTCATGGTTTCGATGGTGTCATTGACGCGCCTTGCGGCGTGGGTGGTGTCGCGATAGACCCGTGCTGTCGCGGGGCCGCTCGGGCCGTCTCTGGCGATCCTCGGGCGCGACCACGAACGGCGCTAGCTCGGGCTTGGCCTCGGCAGGCAAGGCGGCCCACATGCGGCGGATGCGGTCCCGAAATGCTCCGGGGTTCAGGTCGTAGGCTTCTTGGGTCAGACGGAACGCGTTCGAGCGCTGCGGGCCATCCGGGGATGTCATCAGGACGGCCAGGGCCAGCTTGAACCGCTCGCCGGGGTCGCTTGGGTCCGAGAGGAACAGGTGCCGCACGGCGGCGGCGTAGGTCGTCATGAGCGACCGTAGAACGGATTGCGTCCAGTGAGTCGCGTCATGTCGCGCTGCATCGGCTCGTCTGGGGTGCGACCGGGGGCCAGCGGGAAGGTGAGGTTGTGCGGGACGGTCAGCGGGTCTTTGGCCGGATCGACATGCATATCGGCCATTCGCGCGGAGCGCTTGAACTCATCCAGGCGTACCGCGATGGTCTGGCCTGCATCGGCATCAAAGGGATTGGCTTCGAGTCGCTTTGCAGCGAACCGGATTTCCTTTGCGCGGCCCGTCTGAGAGGGGTCGGCGGCCATCGCGTCAGCGACCGCCAGCAATGCCGCTGCCGGGTTCGGGGAGCGTCGCGCGGCCTCCAGCTTCTCTGCGATCTCGTGGGCGCTCAGGGGCGCGGGGTTGGTCTGTTTCGTCATGGATTCGAATCGAGTTGGATGGGGATTGGTTACCGGGCTGCGGCACTGCCTTCGGCGGCTGCGACCTGGTAGCCGTACTTGCTCGCCAGGTAGTCTCGTATAGCTGCGGTGTCCTCGGGACTCGGTGCGCTGTAGCTGCCGCTCTGGGTGCTGTTCTTCGGATCGGCGTAGCGAATCGTCTGGACCGCCTCGACTCGCTCGGCATGGCTGAGGGCCTCTGGGCCGCTATAGGCGACGCACTGGCCCGCTGCATTGCGCAGGGGGACGCCCAAGTGGTCACATTCAATGTAATGCGCCAAGCCTGCCAATTCGTCTTCATGGGTTGCAGGCTGGCCGGTGCGGCGATTGAGGTAGCGGATAACGGTGCTCATGGTTGATGGTTCCTTGTAGGTCGGATCGAAATGAAAGAGGACGGAGCCAGGAAGCGAATGCAGCGCCTCTGAGCAGCCCCATCGGGTTCGGTGATACGTAAGCAGTCCCATGTATTGCCGGGGCGGCATGGGACGTCTTGATGGGTTCCGCCCATTGATAATCAATGAGGGTTATCTTTGATGGTTGTCTAGGGCTGCTGCATTAGCGACGGCATATGCAAGCCTTGCAGCCTCTACCCCTTAGGTAATCATAGGCATGGCCCGGCGCTCCTAACCTGTGTCGGGTTAATCCGCACCGTCCCTTAGCGCTCTATAGGCATAGGCGGCCCCGGGTCTTTACCTGTGCGGAGTTAATCCGAGCGCCATCGGGCGATGTCATCAGAATTTGGCGGGGACGATGAGAGGCGCACTGGCGGCCTCGTGAGGTCCGGAGTTAACGAGGAGTGGCGCGGAATGTCTCAGCGGCTCCGGGGGTGCTGTACGCAAGCCGTAGGCGGATGCTTGCGCTTCTCTCGACGGATGTACATGTGCAGCATGAGATCATGGGCCGCCATGTGCTTCCCGGCTGCAAAGTCGCGGTCGAAGCGGGCAAGGAGGTCCTCAGGGCTTAGGTTGCTTTTGCGGACGTTGCAGACTCTGCACAAGTAGGCCACGTTGCCGGGTTGATACGGCTGCGTAGTATCGACACGGTCCAGGTGGAGCCGGCGAAAGTCGAAGGGCACGAATCCACAGCAGCCACATCGGCCAGTCTGAATCGACTCCAGATACTCGGGCGTCAGACCCATTACTGGGCCTCGGCTGCGGGCGTCGATAATGTCCCGTTCGGCCCAGTGCTTTTGTTGGTGGCGGGCGTTGTGCGCAGATACGCGCTCGGGGTTCCTGGCCTTCCAGCGGGCAACAGACGCCTGATGCCTCTCGGGGTTGGCTGTTCGATAGCGGCTGTTGCATGCCTTGCAATACGACTGCAACCCATCGGGCTTCGATGCGTCGCGGAAGAACGCGCTACGTGGTTTTGTTTCGCCGCACTTCGGGCAACGCTTGGTATCTGTCATTACTCACTGCCTCCGGCAATGCTGCGAGCGATGGCTTGTGCCCGGAGATGGTCGGCGGCGTCACGGGCTTTCTTGCGCTCGCGTTGATCCTTGCGTAGCGCTGCGCCTGCCTGCGGGTTCGCCGCGTATCGCTTGCGCTTCTCGGTCGTCACGCATTCAATGCAGCGAGCCGCGTAGCGCGAGCGGAGCTTGGGACTAACGCTCTTGTCCTCATAGAAAGCCGAGATTGGCAGGAGTCGCCTGCAACAGCGGCATACGCGTTGCGTCGGTGGAGTGAAATAGGCTGGCAGGTATCTCATGTCGTTTCGTCTAAAAAGCAGAGGGTCGCAAATGCTCGCGCTTGCAAAAAATGCGCTGAAAAAGAAAAACCCCGCTCGGTGGCGGGGCTCGGTTGGCCGGTTAGGGCCTACTACCTTGTGTCGGTTTAATTGTCGTTACAGCAAAAAGCCGGTAGGGCCTCTACCATGTGCGGAGTTAATCCGCGAACCCGTAGGCATGCGCCAGGTCCGGGTCTAGCGGCGTGAGCATCTCGACCACCAGAGTCTTATGAAGGATTTCCTCGGAGGCCTGGTGACGCGTGTGGCTCTCGATGCCTGCCGCTGCCAGGATGGCCTCCTGTTGAACCACAACGGCTGCTGCTGCGGCACGGAGGTCCCGACGACTCGCTCGGACGCCCTCAGCGCTCAGCAGCCGCGCTGCGGTGTCCGCTGCTCGATTGAGAACGGGCACGATATGCGCCGGGATAGCTCGTAGTGCGGCCTGGCGCTTGCCCCTCAATGCCGCTGCTGCGCGGCCTGCTGCATCAATCAGCTTCGCCTCCACGTCGGCGGGAATGCGGTAGGCGTGGATAGTTTGTTGCGCATTCTTTTTCTGCATGGTCTCTGCACCTTGTTGATAGGGGCGTTACCGCCGCTCGGCGGTCGCCTCGCTCATGGCTGAATCCAGGGCGGCGTACTGCATCTCCAGGGCGTCCAGTTCCTTAGCGAGCCGCAGCATCTGGTCTTCCATCGACGCAGCCCAATGCAGCGCGAGTTCTCCAGACGGCATACTGGCAACACCCCCGCGAGCAAAAGTAAGGGAGAGACCCGGCGCTGCCCGTTCGCTTTCCGATTTCGCGAGCCACGAATGATCGCCGCTCAACCCGGCGTGAGAGAACGCAATACGGGCACGAATCAGCTGTGTATGGGGGCCGATCATTTAGCAGCCTCCTCTGGGTTGGCGGTGCTTGCGGAATTCAATGCGCGGGAAATGGTGGCAAGTCCTACGCTAAAGTGTTCCGCGAGAGATCGCACGGAGCCGCCGTGTTCCGCGTGATACGCCCTGACTTCTGCGTAATCAACGGCGTGCTTCCGCCCCTTGTACTTGCCTTCAGCTTTGGCTACGGCTATCCCTCGCGCCTGCATTTCGCGCCGGTTCAGATAGTCCGCAGCGCCCTGCGCCGCCATGAACGCCAATAGCGCATCGCGAATCCCGAGCCGCAATGGGTCGGTCTCTTGCCCGTCGAACACCATACCGTTGAGCGTGCATTCAACCCGAACGCCCTTCTTCATAAGGCGCTGCATGGTCTCGTGGAGTTCGTCGTAGCGCCGCGAGATGCGGTCGAGCCAGCGAACCACCAGGACTCCGCCTTTGCGAAGGTCGCGCTCTACGTGCTGCCACTGTTCACGTTCGGAGGGTGGCACGTGATACCCGCTCACCCCCTCATCTATGAACACATCATCAGCGGCTATGCCCTGGGCGGCTGCGTCGGCGTATTGGCTCGCAGCCGTTTGCCCGTCGAGCGTGGATACACGTCCGTAGTAGATACGTCTCATGTGCTACGTAACCTCGTTCCGTTGAAGTGGTGTTTCGAATTATCCACTGTTCCGAAAATCTGTCAACTTCAACGGAACGGAAGCGCATGGCCGTTGCGCGTTCGCTACAGGTATACCCAATCGGAACACGACCGAGGCAGTAGGTGCCACGGGGTAACGAGCCTGGACGCGCATCAAAGCGCCAGCCGCGCGAACAGACTCCATCTGGTTCTTTAATCGACACGCCGTGTTGAAAGGAAAACCACGTGGAACAAACCATCAGTTGCATAGTTTGCCGCCTCATCCGCACGTAGGTTGGCTGCGACGACTACGGTGCCCCGTCACGCTCAACGGCTCGAAAGCTCATGTTCGAGGCTGGCCTCGTGCGGGAGAAATGCGCTGCTCCGCCCTGGGCGGCTCGCCGGGCCCATGGGGGGAATTTGGCGTGCGTGGACGGGGACACCTTGTCACGCATTTTCGGGAGAAAAACGAGGCTGCTACAGTTGTCAAGGGTGTCGGCCATTGGCCGGGGATCAAAGCGACAGCGGCCGAGCAACGCCAATTGTGGCGTGACGTGGTAGGCGAGGCGCTCCTGGTGGAGTGCAGGATGCACAAGTCCGACAGCTGTTCGGGCAGTGGTGTAAGGCGCAGGGGTTCGGCATGGAGCGCCGAGACCGCTCTGCCGCTCCATCCTATACCAAAGCCAAGCAAGGACGACATGCGATTGGCCGGGACGGACTGATAGCCACGGCCGTTACCGACCCATTGCGGCCCGTCGATGAGTTTCTCCGAATATCTTGGCCTCACCCAAAACGGTCCTTACCGTCCCGACTACGCCCCCCGCGGGGGCCTTGACACTCTTGTTTAAGAATTAGCTCTATTCCGTCGAACGGTGGCGCCAGCGAATATCGGATGGATCCGCACCGAGTGGAAAAGCTTTGCGGATGGAAGCCAAGCTTGGCATACTCAGCAAAACGAACTGAGACGCCCTTGCGCGCGACGCAGCACCTTCCCGCCGCCACCGAAGCCGACTCCTTTTCGTTTTTCAGATCATGGTGGTTTGTTCGTTACACACTTTCCGATATTCTGTACACTGAAAGCCTTCGTTTGCAGAGTCACGCCATGCGCCAAGCGAAGTGATAAAACGACACAAAAACTCGAACTGAAATGATAGAGACCAATCACGGCTTTCACTTTCGGCTTCGCCGCGGCGCATCAATCGGCGAGCTTGACGCCGAGTCAGACGGCGATTTTTTGTCGTCCTGTTTCGTGGATACGGGAGACTTCGAGACGCTGAAAGACTGCCGATCTCCACACCGCATAATTGTCGGGCGGACGGGATCAGGGAAGACCGCACTGATCAATCATTTGATCGAAAATATAACTAACGTCATCGTAGTATCTCCAGAAAACCTTTCCCTTAATTATCTTTCAAATTCCGATATTCTTGTTACCCTAGAAAAAGCTGGGGTTAAGCTGGATATTTTCTACGGATTGCTTTGGAAGCATGTATTTGCCGTTGAGCTACTAAAGCGACGTTGCCATCTCACTAACGAAGAGAAGACGCGTAGCTGGATCGCGGGGTTTATTCCCACACTGAAGCGAAAAGATCAAGCCAAGGAGCGCGCTTTTAACTACTTGTCTACATGGGGTGATACCTTTTGGCAAGAGACCGAATATCGGGTGAAGGAAGTTACCGAAAAGCTTGAGGGAGAAATCACGTCGAAGCTTGGGGCGGAAATCGGCGCATTGAAGGCGGATGTAAGCGGCAGCCTCAAAAGGATGGACGAGCGTAAGACGGAGGTTGTTAACAAGGCGCAGACCGTTATAAATTCGATTCAAATTAAAGCGCTTGCCGACGTGATTGCGTTAATGAACGAAGAAATATTTACGGACCCTCAGCAAAAATATTACCTTGTTATTGATCGCCTTGATGAAAACTGGGTTGATGACGATCTCCGATACAGGTTAATTCGCGCTTTGATTGAATCTGTGAAGACCTTTCGAAGTGTTGTGAATGTAAAAATAATTGTAGCTTTGCGTCAAGACCTCGTTCAAACAGTGTTTGAAAGGACCCGCGATGCAGGGTTCCAAGAGGAAAAGTACGCTGCGCTTTTTTTGCAACTTCGGTGGGAAAAAAAACTTTTGATAAAAATGCTCAATGAGCGTATTATACGGCTGGTGCGGGAGCAATATACTTTATCACCAATTGAGTTAGTAGATTTATTTCCAAAAACGATTGGAAAAGAAGCGTTCGTTGATTATCTGCTAGAGCGAACTCACTACCGCCCGAGAGACGCGATCTCATTTATAAACGAATGCTTAAAGCGCTCAGAAGGCAAGGGGCAGGTTACAGTTCAAACAGTTCGAAATGCGGAAATAGAATATTCGACGACACGAATGAATGCACTAAGTTTCGAATGGACTTCTCATTTTCCGGATTTCTTGGAATATTTGCCACTGATAGAGCAAATGCCATCTAAATTTAGACTATCTCAAATCCACAAAGATCGCATCAATGAGTTTGTTATTGCCAATTGTTTCGACGGTGAGCACGCCGTCGACCCGGTAATTCGCGCCGGATTTGCGTTTATAAATAATGATAACACTCATGCGTTCCGCGTTGAACTTATAAAGGCACTTTACTCAATAGGTGTTGTGGGTCTAAAGCTGGCGTCTTTTAATAGTCAGATTTGGGCATATATGGATATCAACGCGCCTGGTGACGGGCAAATTCGGGCCAACTCGGAAGTATTTATTCATCCCATGGCATGGGCGAGACTTGGCGTGAAGCCGAACTAGATAGAAGATGGGTGGGGCATCACAGCGGTGAAACTTAGGCCCGCTCAAGCGGAAATCACCGTCGGGCGTAGGTCAGTCCGCCGAATCGTCGGTCGTCGCTTTGCAAAATGGTAGCTCGTCGCTCGTCAACAGACGTTCGCCAGCCCACCGCAAATGTCCGCTCATGGCCGGACTGAGTCAGACGACTTGACGCTGTCCGTTTGGTCTAACCTCGCCTTATACACGTCTCTTTATCGCGATGCTCACTTTGCCGATAAGCCGCGCAGCCTCGTCTAGTGCCGCAGCGCGGCGTCGAGCATCCCGCGCGGATTCTCGTAGCAACGCCGCAGCCTTTTGAAGCGCGGCGACATCAGCATCTGTTACTCGGTCGCCATTAGCACGTCCGGATACTACAGCCGCTCGTTTGTTCGCCCATCGCCTTATGACCGTTGGACTCGCCATGTCGTCCGGTAGCTCCCCGAGCGTCTCCATGTTTGCTGCTAACCATATGGCGTCCTGCCGCGTCGTGAATACGATTTCGTCAAACCCGTGGGCCGTTACCCACGCAGAAAAGGACTGATTCGATACGCACTTACGCTTTCCAGTCGCCAGCGCCTCACCGACCTGGACCCACCAGCGCCTGTGCGCGTCCTGCGACCGCTCGCGCCTTTCCCTGGCCTTGTCGCCCGCTCCCCGCGATAGGGCGCGGCGTCGCGGAGCATCTTCCTTTAGGCACTCCCATGCCTCCTGCCCACGAGCGACAACGGGGTTATCCGATCTCTTTGGTTTCATCAGGATTGAACGGTCGAGCCGTTACAGCGCTGCGTACCATGCCCGTGCGAGCAATGCCCCGGCGACACACAGAGCAGCGACCGCGAGCGGCACCCACCACGGCATTCGGGCGAGTCGCCGCGTTTCCGCGAGCTGTAGTTCCGCTTCCCCCAATAGTTGCATGGTAAAAGCATCGGACCTCGCGGCGAATTCCTCAGCTTGGCGCGAACGCATATGATTCCTCGGGCGTAATCATGTTGGTTGCGAATTCTAACGCCCTCCCGCTTCGCCCGCCGCAAGTGTCTTGATCTCGTCAGCAGACATGCTGACATCCCGTGCGTCCCGGGCTTATGCTTGTGGGCACAACGTCACACGGGGATTACTACGATGGATATGCAGCAATTGACGGCAGCGGCGGCATCGTTGAAAACGGCAATGGATTTCGGTAGGGCCGCACTGGAACTGAAGAATTACAACGATATGGCTGCGAAGGTTTCCGACCTGAATAGCAAGATTCTCGACGCACAACAGTCACTGTTCGCGCACAACGTACAGCTATCGGAATTGCAAGAGGAACACCGGACAGCATTACGCGACCTCGAAGCAGCGAAGACCGCCCTAGCCGAGCGCGGCCGCTATTTACTGCACGCAGTAGCCCCGGGCCGCTTCGCGTACCGAGCAGGGGCAACGGCAACCGAGCCGGAGCACTATATCTGCCAGCCGTGCTTCGACGGCCCAGATCGGCGCAAAGCTGTTTTACAGGACCACCCTCCCACTCAGCGGACGGCCGGTTATTTGTCGTGTCCGGTATGTACCGTGAATGTTCGATACGCCAACTCTACCGGTCAAGGTCAACGGTCTGTGGCTGGAGGACGGAATAGCTGGATGGCGCGGTGATCCTGGGCCAGTCGATGCGGTCGAGGGGCTACCTGGGTACAACAAAAAGCCCGCCGAGTACAACTTAGCGGGCCTCTTGGGTACAATTGGGTACATCAGATTGGGTACAGGCTAGGACAATTACTCCTGCCCCTGACTCGTCAGGAATTCCTCGTAGTTCCCACCAAAGTCGAACAGCGTGCCATCCGTCCGCACTTCGATGATCCGGTTCGCCAGCCCGCTCACGAATTCGCGGTCGTGCGACACGAAGATCAGCGTGCCTTCGAACTGCTCGAGCGCGATCTGCAGCGACTCGATCGATTCCATGTCCATGTGGTTGGTCGGCTCGTCCATCAGCAGCACGTTGTGGCGGCCGAGCATCAGCTTGCCCCAGATCATGCGGCCCTTCTCGCCGCCCGACAGCACCTTCACCGACTTCTTGATGTCGTCCGACGAGAACAGCAGGCGGCCCAGCGTGCCGCGCACCATCGTTTCGTCGTCGCCGTCCTTGCGGTACTGGTCGATCCAGTCCATCAGCGTGATGTCGTTCGGGAACTCCTCGTACGTGTCCTGCGGCATGTAGCCGACATTCGCGTTCTCGGACCACTTCACCGTACCGTGATCGAGCTCGAGCGCGCCGAGCAGCGAACGCAGCAGCGTCGTCTTGCCCGCGCCGTTCTCGCCGATGATCGCGATCCGCTCGCCCGGCTGCACCGACAGGTTGAAGTTCTGGAAGATCGTGCGCTCGTACTTCTTCGTGATGTCTTCGGCGACCACCGCGACGTTGTGCAGCTTCTTCTCGAACTCGAAGCGGATGAACGGGTTCTGGCGCGACGACGGCTTGAATTCCTCGATCTTGATCTTGTCGATCTGCTTCGCGCGGCTCGTCGCCTGGCGGGCCTTCGACTTGTTCGCCGAGAAGCGGCGCACGAAGTCCTGCAGTTCGGCCACGCGCTCCTTCGCACGCGCGTTCGCCGCAGCCTGGCGCTCGCGCGCCTGTGCCGATGCGAGCATGTAGTCGTCGTAGTTGCCCGGCCAGACCTTCAGCGTGCCGTAGTCCATGTCGGCCATGTGCGTGCACACCGAGTTCAGGAAGTGACGATCGTGCGAGATGATGATCATCGTCGAGTTGTACTCGTTGAGCGTGTGCTCGAGCCAACGGATCGAGTTGATGTCGAGGTTGTTGGTCGGCTCGTCGAGCAGCAGCACGTCGGGCTTCGAGAACAGCGCCTGCGCGAGCAGCACGCGCAGCTTCCAGCCCGGCGCGACGTCGCTCATCGTGCCGTTGTGGAACTTCTCCTCGATGCCGATGCCGAGCAGCAGCGCGCCCGCGCGCGCCTCGGCGTCGTAGCCGCCATATTCGGCGAACTTGCCCTCGAGCTCGGCCGCGTGCATGTAGTCGTCGTCGGTGGCTTCCGGGTTCGCGTAGATCGCGTCACGCTCGGTCATCGCGGCCCACATTTCGGTGTGGCCCATCATCACGACGTCGAGCACGCGCACGTCTTCGTACGCGAACTGGTCCTGGCGC
Organism: Burkholderia sp. DN3021; assembly: GCF_049805555.1. Lineage (NCBI taxonomy): Bacteria > Pseudomonadati > Pseudomonadota > Betaproteobacteria > Burkholderiales > Burkholderiaceae > Burkholderia > Burkholderia sp. DN3021. The sequence goes on from NZ_JBNCAB010000021.1 coordinate 71,755, forward strand.
AGCTTGCCGAGACGCACGTTCGGTTCCAGCGCGACATTGCCGGCGCTCGGCTCGAGGTCGCTGCCGAGGATCTTCATGAAGGTCGACTTGCCACAGCCGTTCGCGCCGATCAGACCATAGCGGTTGCCCTCGCCGAATTTGACCGAGATATTCTCGAACAAGGGCTTCGGCCCGAATTGCATCGTGATGTTGGCAGTAGAAAGCACGGCAGGTCCCGTAAGAGAGAAATCGACGGAAAACCGTGTATTTTAGCAGGTGTCGGAGAAACTGCCGACCGCACTGTTCCGGCCCCGCCAGCCGGGCCGCCACGTGCGGCGCCGGCGCCCGCGTCCGCATCAGGCCAATGTCACTTGCCGGCCTTCGCCGCCTCCTTCTGCGCTGCCTTCTCCTTCATCTGCCCGAACAGCTGCGAGCACGGCACGTCCTTGTTGTTGCTCGGCGCGATCAACGGAATCAGCGCCGCGAACGGGTTGATCAGGCCGAGCCCGATCATCGCGCCGGCACGCAGCGCGAGCGCACCCGCATCGACGCCGACGTCCGGGTTCTTGAACGTGCCCTTCGCGTACAGCGGCGAGCGCAGCGAGAAGATCCGGAAACCCTTCGTGTGCGGATGGATCTTCAGGTCGAGCGTTTCGTCGCGCAGGCTGATCGGGCCGTCGACGTTGATCAGCGCGTCGTCGGTATCGAGCGCGAACACCTTCGGGTCGAGGATCCCGTTGGTCGCGACGAAGTCGATCGCCGCGCAATTGATGTTCACGTCGCGATTGCCGAACAGCTTCTCGTAGACGACGTTCGCGACGTTCAGCCCCGCTGCTTCCATCAGCAGGCGGCTGATGCGGCCGTCGGTGATGAGCGCCTTCACTTCGCCGGTCGACGTCGCAGCCAGCGCGGCCGGCGAGTTGCCGGTCGCCGACAGCGACGCGTCACCGTTGATCTCGCCGAGCGCCGACTGCATCACCTTCTGCGCCGGGAACAGTTGCTTGAGCTTCAGGTGCCGCGCGGCCACCGTGAAGCGGCCCTTCAGCGGCGCGCCGCTGCCGTCGAGATGCGCGGTCGTCGCGAGCGTGCCGCCCGCGACGCCGAACTGCAGCGGTTCGAGCGACAGCACGCCGTCCTGCATCACGATGTGCGTGTACAGGTTGGTGATCGGCAGGTTCGCGCTCTTGATCAGCTTGCGGCCGGTGAACTTCACGTCCGCGTCGAGCGCGCGCCAGCGGTCGGTACGGAACGTCTCGACCGGCAGCACGCGGCCCGGCGGCTGGCGTGTCGTGTCGCCGCGCTTGGCCTTGCTCGCGGCCGTGTCCGCGCCGATCACCGGCGCGAGATCGGAGAACTGAAGCAGGTTCGACACGAGTTCGCCCGACAGCTTCGGCCTCGGCTCGCGCTGCTCGTACAGCAGCGTGCCGCCGAGATCGCTGCCGCCGACGCGGCCGTTGAAGTTCTCGTAGCGGAACGTGCTCGCGCGCCGCTTGAAGTTGCCGATCAGCCGCCCTTCGGTCGCATAAGGCGGCGTGTCGGGCAACGTGATGCCGGTGAGCTGATAGAGGTGCGACATCGACGTACCCTGCAGCCACAGGCGCAGGTCGAGCGCCGCGAGATTCCGCGGGTCGGTCAGCGTGCCGACGATCGCGAGCCGCGTGTCGCCGGCCTTCACGTCGGCCTGCAGCGGGAACGGCCGCGACGTGTCCTCGACCGCGAGCACGCCGCCGAGCTTGCCGGTTCCGCTGATCGGCACGTTCTTGTAGCGGCCGTCGACCTTCAGCCCGAACGCATAGGTCGGGCCGGACGGCTTCGCGGGTGCCGCGGTGCCGCTTGCACCGGATGCGGCGGACGCACCTGACGCACCTGACGCGCTGGATGCACTTGATGCGGCCGCCGACGACGACGCAGGCGCAACCGCAGACGCTGTTGCAACCGCCATGGACGACGACGCCCCCGCAGCCTGCGCCGCCGACGCGCTCGACGCGGCTTCCGCGTTCGCCTTCGCGCTCAGTTGCGCGGCGCCGTGCTTGCCGACACGCTGCGCGGACGCCGCGCGCGACGTCTGCTCCTGTTCCTTCAGCACGTCGCCGAGCGGAATCGGCTGCCCGAGCGTATCGATCGCGACGCTCAGGTCGGCCTTCGTGATCGCGTCGCGATACGTGACGGTGCCCTTCGCGAAACCGAAGCTGTCGAGCCGTACCTTCCATGGCGACGGCTGCGCCGATTGCTTGAACTGGAAGGTCCACGTGTTGCGGCCGTCGGCGAGCCGCTCGAGGTCGACGGCGGGATTCACGACGTCGATCGACGGAATGACGATTTCATGCGCGAGCAACGGCAGGATCGCGAGATCGAAGTGCGCGGCATCGAGCGTGACGAATTTGGGCGCCTTCGCCCAGTCTGGGTTGCCGATCTCGAGCTGCGTGGCCGAAAAGCTCGGCCAGGGCACCCAGGCGCGCCAGCCGGTCTCGCCGTCGGGGCGACGCCAGCCGACCTTCAGGTCGCCGTTGATCGCGAACGGGCGGCCGAGTGCGGCACTCACCTGTTCGTTGACCCACGGTTTCGCGCGGTTCCAGTCGAATGTGAAGAGAAAGACGCCGGCCGCCGCGATGAACACCGCGACGATACCGACGATCCATGCAGCCGATTTGCCGATGGCTCGGGTTAGCGTCATGGCGGTTCCGTTGTTGTTCTGAAATGTTGCCGCTCATGCCGGGCCGCTTGCGTGGACGAACGGCACACGACACCCGCGGCTTTTCAATCGGTATTATGACGCACGGCACGGCGACCTTTTGGCGCCATTAACGCTTTTTTTCATTTGTGACATGACAGCCCCCACCGACCTCATCGAGGCGCAGCGCATCACGCGACGCGACGCCAGCAGCGGCAAGACCCTGCTCGCCCCGACCGATTTCAGTCTCGCGGCGGGATCGCGCATTGCTATCACGGGACCGTCCGGGTCGGGCAAGAGCGTGCTGCTGCGCGCGCTCGCGCTGCTCGATCCGCTCGACGGCGGCCACATCCTGTGGCGCGGCCGCCGGATCCGGCGCAGCGCGATCCCGCGCTACCGGCGCAGCGTCGCATATGTGCGCCAGCGCCCCGCGCAGATGGACGGCACCGTCGAATCGCAACTGCGCTATCCGTATTCGCTTGCGATCTATCGCGACGTCGCGTTCGATCGCGCGCGCGCCGAAGCGCTCGCCGCACGTGCCGGCCGCGGCCCCGACTTTCTCGACAAGCGCGCGAGCGAACTGTCGGGCGGCGAAGCGCAGATCGCCGCGCTGCTGCGCGTACTGCAGCTCGACCCCGACGTGCTGCTGCTCGACGAGCCGACCTCCGCGCTCGATCCCGAATCGGCGCGCGCGATCGAAGCGCTCGTCGGTGCGTGGTTCGACGCGGCGCCCGACGCTCGCGCGTACATGTGGATCTCGCACGATCCGGCCCAGGCCGCACGGATCGGCACGACGCGGCTCGTGATGCAGGCCGGCGTGCTGCACGCCGCAAACCAGATGGAGGCTGCGCGATGAGCCCGGCACTGCAGGACCTGAGCCTCGTCGACGTCGGCATCGCCGCCGCGCTCGTCGCAATCAACGGCGCGATCTCGGCGGCGCTGTCGCTCGGCCTCGGCCGCAAGCTCGCGCTCGCGGCCGTGCGCACCGTCGTGCAGTTGCTCGCGATCGGCTATGTGCTCGGCTGGGTGTTCGGCCATCCGCACTGGTATGTCGTGCTGCCGCTCACCGCGCTGATGACGCTGATCGCCGGTTTCGCCGGCGCGGGACGCGGCAAGCGCACGTACCGCGGCCAGCGCATCGACAGCATCGCGTCGATCTGGTTCAGCAGCTGGTTCGTCGCGGCGGTCGGCCTGTTCGTCGTGATCCGCATCCATCCGTGGTACGCGCCGCAATACGCGATTCCGATCCTCGGGATGATTCTCGGCAATACGCTGACGGGCGTGTCGCTCGGCGTCGAGCGGATGATGGAAGAGCTCACCGCACGCCGCGACCGCGTCGAGACCGCGCTCGCGCTGGGCGCGACGCGCTGGGAAGCCGCGCAGGACGCAGCGCGCCAGGCCGTGCGCGCGGGCATGCTGCCGACGCTGAACCAGATGGCCGTCGTCGGCGTCGTGAGCCTGCCGGGGATGATGACGGGTCAGGTGCTGGCCGGCCAGTCGCCGCTGCAGGCCGTGCGCTACCAGATCGTGATCATGTTCCTGATCGCCGCGGCGTCCGCGCTCGGCACCGTCGGCGCGGTGCTGATGACCTATCGCCGGCTGTTCTCGGCCGATCACCGCTTTCTCGCAGCGCGGCTCGAAGAACGTGCGCACTGACACGCGGCGGCGCCGCGCGATGCGTTCGCGCGCTGCGCGATCAGCGCGTCAGCGCGCGGCGCTTGCCGATCGCCTGCCGCAACGCGGCCGCGATGTCCGCGTCGGGCGCGAGCCCGTCGACCGACGCGACGAGCCGCACCGCACGCGGTGTCGTCACATAGGCCTGCGCACCGACATAACCGCCGCTGCCGGCCGAGCGCGTCGTCACGACGAGCGCCTGCGGCGCGCGTGCGCCGAGGTCGGCCGTGAACGCATCGGTGACCGTGCCGTCGCGCGCATGCAGCGCCCCCGTCACGTAGTCGTCCGTATCGAAGCCGGGTGCGGCATGCGCGGTCGAATACACGCGCACCGCATAGCTGCCGGTCGAGCACGGTTCGAGTGCGCCGCTCGACACGACCGCCACCTGCTGCCGCGACGGCAGCTCGATCTTCTTCACGAAACTGCAATCGTCGGCCGCCTGCGCGTGCACGGAGACGAACGCAGCGGCCGACAGCAGCATGCACATTCGGAATTTCATCGGGATATCGTTACAGGAAGGTGATGATGTGGCGGAGCATAACGCGACATCCGCATGACGTCACGCAGGTTGGCACGCTGAGCGGACGCGCGGCAAACAGTTGCCATGCCGTTGCCGCGGCAACATAGCGCGAAGCAGGTCGCGGGAAAGCATCGTGACGGCGACACGAAACGCTCACGTGCCGCCCTGCCCGTCCCGCCAGTCGAATCCGTTGCGCGCGCACCGGACGAAACGCCGGCCCGCGCGCTGCTCACCGCTTGATCGACACCGTCACCTTCGTGCCGTCGCTCATCGTCACGGACTTCGAACCGCCGTTGGTCGGAATCGACACCCACTTCACCTGGCTCACCGACACGACGTCCGGGCACTGCAGCGACTTGCCGCCGGCCGTCACGTTGCGCGTGCCCTTCGGCGCGGCCGCCTGGAAGCTCATCTGCACGTTCGCGATCCCCTTCGCATCGACCGACGGCGCGAGCCGCACCTGGGTCTGGCGCACCATCGCGCCGTTCGCGTCGCGCGGCAGGTTGTCCGCGTTCGGGCAGCCGTCCGGCAACGCGACCGCGCCGCTCGGCGGCACCGACTTCCAGTTGAAGTCGTCCGTTTCGCCCGAGCGGATCTTGCGGGTCTCCTGCGTATTGCCGAAGGTCTTCGAGTCGACCTTGACGGTGTATTCGAGCTGTCCCGTACCGCCGCCCTTCAGGCTGCCCTTGACCGGCGGCGCCGCGAATACGCTCGCGCTGACGCACGCCGCCGCGAACACGGCCGACCACGATGCGGCGACTGACAAGCTGCGTTGGCTCATGCTGACCTCCTTGTAATGCGGCGGCACGCGCGTGCCGCGCGGTTTTCGATGCATGATGCGTTGCCAGTCTACCGCCAAGCGGCATGCAATGCGCCGCAAACGCATCGGGTGTTACCCCGCTTGCGTTCGCGGCGTTGCAACCTTACGCGCGATGCCGGCTCTCGAGAAAACGCCGGGCCACCGCAGGCTTTCCGCCCCGAAGGAAGTACCGCCGGCGAATGCCTCCTCGAAGAGCCTCGCACGAAACGGCGGGGTTGCAGACGCTCAGAAGCCGCTCAGCACGAGCTTGCCGATCGTGCGCCCGGCTTCGAGCAACTGGTGCGCGCGCCGCACATTCGCCGCATTGATCGAGCCGAGCTGTTCGCCGAGCGTCGTGCGCAGCGCGCCGCCGTCGACGAGCCGCGCGACTTCGCCGAGGATCCGGTGCTGCTCGATCATGTCCGGCGTCTCGAACATCGCGCGCGTGAACATGAACTCCCAGTGGAACGCGGCGCTCTTCGCCTTCAGCAGTTCGACCGGCACCGGCTTCTCGTTCTCGACGATCGTGCAAATGCCGCCCTGCGGCCGGATTACTTCCGCTGCGGCGGGGAAATGGCGATCCGTGTCGTTGAAGATCAGCACGTAGTCGACGTTCGGATGCCCGGCCTCGCGCAACTGCGCAGGCAGGTCGCCGAAATGGTCGACCACCGCATCCGCGCCGAGCGAGCGCACCCATTCGGCCGACGCCGGCCGCGACGCGGTCGCGATCACGTGCAGCTTGCCGAGCGCCTTCGCGAGCTGGATCGCGATCGAGCCCACGCCGCCCGCGCCGCCGATGATCAGCACCGACTTGCCGGCGTCCGCGCCCTGCGGCGACACGCGCAGCCGGTCGAACAGCGCTTCCCACGCGGTCAGCGCGGTGAGCGGCAGTGCCGCGGCCGCGGCAAAGTCGAGCGTGCGCGGCTTCAGCGCGGCGATCCGTTCGTCGACCGCATGGAATTCGCTGTTCGCGCCGGGTCGCGTGATGCTGCCCGCGTAGAACACTTCGTCGCCGGGCCGGAACAGCGTGACGTCCGCGCCGACCGCGACGACCGTACCGGCGGCATCCCAGCCGAGCACGCGCGGCGTCTCCTCGACCTGCGGCTTCGGCGCGCGCACCTTGGTGTCCACCGGGTTCACGGAAACGGCCTCGACCTTCACGAGCAGGTCGCGCGGGCCCGGCACGGGCTGCGGCAGCTCCACGTCGAGCAAGGCCTGCGGGTCGTCGATCGGCAGATAGCGGGTCAGTCCAACGGCTTTCATCACGAAACTCCTTTCAGGGAAACGGGCGGGCCGCGGCGCAGCCCCATGAACGTCATCGTAGGCAACCCGATCATTCGAGAAAACCGCTATATTTCCTGAAACATTTTCAGGAATTTCAGAATAATGGCGTCCGATCCGATTCCGGCACCCGACAAGCCGCTCGACCTGCTCGACGTCGCGCTGTTCGTGCGCGCGGCGCTGCTCGCGAACGTCACCGCGGCCGGGCGCGAATTCGGCGTGTCCGCCGCAGTCGCGAGCGCGCGCATCGCGCAGCTCGAGCGCCAGCTCGGCGCGCGGCTGCTGCACCGCACCACGCGCCGCATCAGCCTCACGCAGGACGGCGAGGTCTTCATGGCGCGCGCCGACGCGCTGCTGTCGGCCGCCGACGCCGCGCGCGCGTCGGTCGGCCGCGGCCGCAGCGAGCCGTACGGGCGGCTGAAGGTATCGATGTCGTCGTCGTTCGGCCGCCAGCATGTCGCGCCGGTGATTCCCGCGTTCCTGCGCCGCTATCCGTCGGTGTCGCTCGACCTGCGGCTGTCCGACGAGATCGTCGATCTCGTCGACGACGGCTACGACGTCGCGATCCGCCTCGGCGCGCTGAAGGATTCGACGCTCGTCGCGCGCAAGCTCGCGGTGAACCGCCGCGTGCTGTGCTGCTCGCCCGCGTATCTCGCCGAACGCGGCACGCCGCGCCATCCGGCCGACCTCGCGCAGCACGAGTGCGTGATCCTCGGCAACCAGCGCGACTGGTCGTTCGCGACGCCGCAAGGCCCGCTGACCGTGCGGGTCGCCGGCCGGCTCGTCGCGAGCAACGGCGAGGCGATCCGCGAAGCGCTCGTCGACGGCTTCGGGATCGCGATCAAGTCGACCTGGGACGTCGGCCCGCTGCTCGCGAGCGGCGCGCTCGTCACGGTGCTCGACGACTATCCGTTCGCCGACGACGTCGCGATCTGGGCCGTCTATCCGAGCCGCGCACACGTGCCGCTGAAGACGCTCGCGTTCATCTCCTTTCTGGCCGGGCATTTCGGCGATCCGCCGTACTGGGACCGTGCGGACGAGCGATAGTTGGCGGCGTTCGGCCCGCGCGGCGGGCGTGCCGTTGCGAGTCCGGCCTCCGGATTCGTACCTGCCGCGATCGCCCAGCCCGGCCAACCGGCTACAATGGCGCGTTCGCGACGCCATGGCCCGCAGCCGAACGGGGCCCGCGTCCGCAGGCGGCCGTCCGTTGGCCGCGCATGCATTTCATTCGCCTCGCAACCATCCCGCCATGACCCACAACCTCGTCATCCAGAGTCTTGCGCCGCTGTCGGACGCCCATCACAAACCGCTGCTCGCGCTGTCGCGCGGCGCCCGCATCGTGCAGACCGACGATCACGCGCTGCGCATCGAAAACGCGAACCCGGCGCAGCGCCTCGACATCGACGCGTACTGCGGCACGCACGCGCTCGACTTCGCGTTCGTCGAGGCTGGCCGCACGCTCGGCGATTTCGGGCTCGTCGTGATGGACATGGATTCGACGCTGATCACGATCGAGTGCATCGACGAAATCGCCGATTTCTGCGGGCTCAAGACGCAGGTCGCCGAGATCACCGAAGCGTCGATGCGCGGCGAAATCCGCGACTTCAACGAAAGCCTCACGCGCCGCGTCGCGCTGCTGGCCGGGCTCGATGCGCAGGCGCTCGAGCGCGTGTACGAGGAACGGCTGCAACTGTCGCCGGGCGCCGAGACGATGCTTGCCGGTGTGAAGGCCGCCGGCATGAAGACCCTGCTCGTGTCGGGCGGCTTCACGTTCTTCACCGAGCGGCTGAAGGCACGCCTCGGCCTCGACTACGCGCATGCGAACACGCTCGAGATCGTCGACGGCAAGCTGACCGGCAAGGTGCTCGGCGAGATCGTCAACGCCGACGTGAAGGCACGCCTGCTGCGCGACACGTGCGCGTCGCTCGGCCTCGAGCCGAGCCGCGCGATCGCGATGGGCGACGGGTCGAACGACCTGAAGATGATGGCCGAAGCCGGGCTGTCGGTCGCGTTTCACGCGAAGCCCGTCGTGCGCGACGCGGCGACGGTCGCGTTCGATCACGTCGGCCTCGACGGGCTGCTGCGGCTGTTCTGATCCCGCACGACCTCGAATGAAAAACGCCGGCGCGATGTTGCATCGCGCCGGCGTTTCGTTTTTTCCGCGGGGCGTTATCGGCCTGCGATCAGCCGAGTGCGGCCTGCATCGCGCGCTCGATATCCGCGCGCAGGTCGGCTTCGTCCTCGAGGCCGACATAGAAACGCACCAGCGTGCCGCGATGCGGCCAGTCCGGACGCATCGACGCGACGTCGTAAGGCATCGCGAGGCTGCACGCGCCGCCCCAGCTCCAGCCGATCGCGAACAGTTCGAGCGACTCGACGAAGCGGTCGATCTGCTCCGCGCTGTAGCGCTCGTCGAACACCACCGAGAACAGCCCGCCCGCACCCGTGAAGTCGCGCATGAACGACGCATGCCCGGGGCAGTCGGCGATCTGCGGGTGCAGCACCGAAGCAATCTCCGGCCGCGCCTTCAGCCATTGCGCAAGCGCGAGCGCGCTCCTGCTGTGCGCGTCAAAGCGCACCTGCATGCTCGGCAGGCTGCGCAGCACGAGCGAACAATCGTCGACCGACACACCGATCCCGCAGCGCATCCGCGCGAGCTTCAGCTTCGCGTGCAGTTCCGCGTCCGCGGTGATCGTCGCGCCCATCAGCACATCGCTGCCGCCCGACTGATACTTGGTCAGCGCCTGCACCGAGATGTCGACGCCGTGCTCGAACGGCTTGAATGCGAGCCCGGCCGAATAGGTGTTGTCGATCGCGGTGACGATGCCGCGCGCCTTCGCGGCCGCCGCGATCGCCTGCACGTCGGGCACTTCCATCGTCACCGAGCCTGGCGCCTCGATCCAGATCAGCCGCGTGTTCGGCTGGATCAGCTCGGCGATGCCCGCGCCGACGAGCGGATCGTAGAAGCGCACGGCGATGCCGAAATCCTTCGCGAGCCAGTTGCCGAAATCGGCGTTCGGCCCGTACACGTTGTGCGGAATCAGCACGTCGTCGCCGGCTTTCACGATGCCGAAGTAGACGTTCATGATCGCCGCGAGGCCCGACGGCTGCAGCAGCGCGTGCGTGCCGCCCTCGATCTCGGCGAGCCGCTGCGCAAGTGCGAGCGACGTCGGCGTCGCATGCAGCCCGTAGCGCCACTGGTTGTCGTTGTGCCAGACGAGCGCACGCATCGTCGCGAGATCGGGGAACACGACCGTCGACGCACGCGCGACCGGCGGCACGAACGAACGGAAGCCTTCCGGAATGAGGTCATCGGGTTGAACGATGCGGGTTTGCAGCGCGCGCTTGGGAGTGGATGCAGTCATGACAGGGAGCCGGGCACAAGGCCGTTCGGTTGCGGAATATGTCGCTAGGTTAGCCAAAATCGGCGCATTTGGCCCGGTACAATGCGCGCCGCGCACGCCGAGCCAGCGCGGGCTCAGTCGTCGGTGCGCAGATTGACGACCGAGCCCACCGTCTCGATTTCCTGCACGCGGCCGGCGCGCACCTGCAGCGCCGCGCGCTTGCCCGGCGCCAGGCGCAGCACGACGGGCTGCGGGTCCGACTCGTCCGAGTTCATCCGGTCGGCCTTCAGGTCGCCCGTCGCGTCGAAGCGGCCGATCCATACGCCGGAGATGTTCGTGCCGTCGTTCGATTCCTCGATCTCGAGCGTATCGCCATCGCGATCGCCCGCGAGCAGGACCACCTCGCCCGTATCGGCGAACTGGTATTCGCCGTGCACGCCTTCCTCGTCCGTCTTCGGGCCGAGATGCACGACGATCGGCCGGTCGCCGAGCGTGCCTTCGTAGCGCGGCAGCCGGACGAATTCGGGATTCGGCCGCAGCGGCCGCGCGGGTGCCGCCTCATCCTGTTGCGCGCCCGGCGCGACGGCCTGCGCCGCGACCGCGCCCGGCAGCGCGATGCCCGCCGCCAGCGCGCATGCGACGACAAGCGCCCGTTGCCATTCCGAATATCGACCCACCTTGCGTTGCTCCTTGCTTCAGATTCGCTCGAAAATCGCGGCGATGCCCTGCCCGCCGCCGATGCACATCGTCACGAGCGCGTATCGGCCACCGATGCGCTGCAACTCGTACAGCGCCTTGACAGTGATCAGCGCACCCGTCGCGCCGATCGGGTGGCCGAGCGAAATGCCGGACCCGTTCGGATTCACCTTTGCCGGGTCGAGACCCAGCTCCTTCGTCACCGCGCATGCCTGCGCGGCGAATGCCTCGTTCGCCTCGATCACGTCGAGATCGGCAACCGTCAGCCCCGCGCGCTCGAGCACCTTTTGCGTGGCCGGCACGGGACCGATCCCCATGTAGGCCGGATCGACGCCCGCATGCGCATACGCGACGAGGCGCGCGAGCGGCTTTGCACCGCGCTTCTCGGCAACGCTGCGCTCCATCAGCAGCACCGCGGCCGCCGCATCGTTGATGCCCGACGCGTTGCCGGCCGTCACCGTGCCGTTCTCCTTCACGAACACGGGCCGCAGCGTCGAGAAGTCGTCCAGGCTCGCGTCGTGGCGCACGTGCTCGTCGCGATCGAACACGACCGGCGTGCCCTTCTTCGAGCCGATCAGCTCGACCGGCAGGATCTGGTCCTTGAAGTAGCCGGCCTTCGCCGCATGCGACGCGCGACGGTGCGATTCGAGCGCGAGCGCGTCCTGCGCGTCGCGTGAAATGCCGTACTTCGCGGCGACGTTCTCGGCCGTCACGCCCATGTGGATCGTCTGGAACGGATCGTTCAGCGCGCCGACCATCATGTCGACCGCGCGCATGTCGCCCATGCGCTGCCCGAAGCGCGCGGCCGGAATCGCATACGGCGCGCGGCTCATGTTCTCCGCGCCGCCCGCGATCGCGATGTCCGCATCGCCAAGCAGCACGCCCTGCGCCGCCGACACGATTGCCTGCAACCCCGAACCGCACAGCCGGTTGACCGTGAGCGCCGGCGCATGCTGCGCGACGCCGCCGTTGATTGCGACAACGCGTGCGAGATACATGTCTTTCGGCTCCGTGTGCACGACGTTGCCGAACACCACGTGGCCGACCTCGTCGCCCGACACCTGCGCACGCTGCATCACTTCGCGCACGACTTGTGCGCCGAGTTCGGTCGGCGCGATGTCCTTCAGGCTGCCGCCGAAATCGCCGATCGCGGTACGCACGCCGCTCACCACCACCACTTCACGTTGCATGTTGCCTCCTCATCCTTCTGTTCGAATGAATCGATCGTGCGGGGCCGTGGCCGGCGTGCGCGTGCCCCGTCAGCCTTGCATCAGGCGCTCCACCGCATCGCGGTGCGGAATCGGCGCGACCGCACCGTAGCCCGTCGTCGACAGCGCCGCCGCCGCGTTCGCATAGCGCGCCGCCGCGAACGGATCGTCGCCCGCGACGATCCGCGCGACGAAGGCGCCGCCGAAGCAGTCGCCCGCGCCCGTCGCGTCGACGGCCTCGACCGCGAAGCCCGGCACGACGCGCCGCTCGTTCGGCGTCGCGACATACGCGCCGTCCTTGCCGAGCTTCAACGCGACGACCTGCGGCCCGTGTTCGAGCATCGCATCGACGATCGCGTCGCGATCGTTCGCGCCCGTGAGCGCGGTGACGTCGTCCCAGCTCGGCAGGCAGATGTCCGTCTGGCGAAGCGCCTCGCGCATCACCGCGCGGGCGCGCGGCAGCGGCCACAGCTTCAGGCGCAGGTTCGTGTCGAAGCTGACCTTCGCGCCGTTGCGGCGCGCATGGTCGATCGCCGCGAACGCGGCGTCGCACGCTGCGGTGCCGATCGCGAGGCTGATGCCCGACAGGTGCACGGCCTTCGCCGCAGCCAGCGCGTCGAGCGGCAGATCGCCCGTCGCATAGCGGCTCGCCGCGGAGCCCGCGCGCAGATAGTCGAACTGGTGGCCGTCGGCGCCGTGCGTGACGAAATACACGCCGGTCGGCGCCGTGCGATCGATCCGAACGTACGTCGTGTCGACGTGCTCGGCGCGCCACATGTCGGCCAGCAGGCGGCCGAACGGGTCGTCGCCGATCGCCGACACGAAGCCCGTCGACGCGCCCTGGCGCGCCGCCGCGATGCAGAAGTTCGACGTGTCGCCGCCGAAGCCCTGCAGGAATTCCGGACGGCCCGGCTGCGACTGGTTGAATTCGATCATCGCCTCGCCGAGCGCGAGGATCTCCGGAAATGCGGCGCTCATCGCTTACACCTCGCCCCACAGATCGTGGCCGTCGGCGCCCGTGATCTTCACGGACACGAAATCGCCGACCTTGTAGCGCTTCGACGCCTTCGTCGCCGGCTCGACATAAACGACGCCGTCGATCTCCGGCGCATCGGCTGCCGTGCGGCCGATCCCGCCTTCTTCGCCGACTTCGTCGATCAGCACCTTGAGGGTCTTGCCGACTTTGCGCTGGATGCGGTTCGCCGACACTTCCTCGGCGACTTCCATGAAGCGCGCGCGGCGTTCTTCACGGACATCGTCGGGCAGCGCGCCGTCGAGTTCGTTCGCGGTCGCACCTTCGACCGGCGAATACGCAAAACAGCCGACGCGATCGAGTTCCGCCTCGCGGATGAAGTCGAGCAGCGTTTCGAACTGCTCTTCCGTCTCGCCGGGGAAGCCCGCGATGAACGTGCTGCGGATCGTCAGGTCCGGGCAGATCTCGCGCCACTTCTGCACGCGCTCGAGCACCTTCTCGGCGTTCGCCGGACGCTTCATGCGCTTCAGCACTTCTGGGTGCGCGTGCTGGAACGGCACGTCGAGATACGGCAGCACGTGGCCCTTGAACGGGCCTTCGGCCATCAGCGGAATCACTTCGTCGACACTCAGATACGGATACACGTAGTGCAGGCGCACCCACGCGCCGTACTGCGCGGCGAGTTCGCCAAGCGCGGCGACCAGGTCGGTCATGCGCGTCTTGATCGGCTTGCCGTTCCAGAAGCCCGTGCGGTACTTCACGTCGACGCCGTAAGCGCTCGTGTCCTGCGAGATCACGAGCAGTTCCTTCACGCCCGACTTGAACAGGTTCTCGGCCTCGAGCATCACTTCGGCGACCGGACGCGACACGAGATCGCCGCGCATCGACGGGATGATGCAGAACGTGCAGCGATGGTTGCAGCCTTCGGAGATCTTCAGGTATGCGTAGTGGCGCGGCGTGAGCTTGATGCCGGCCGCGGGCACGAGGTCGACGAACGGGTCGTGCGGCTTCGGCAGGTGCGAATGCACGGCCTGCATCACTTCGCCCACGGCGTGCGGGCCGGTGACGGCGAGCACCTTCGGATGGACTTCCTCGATCAGGTTCGAGCCGCTGGCGCTCGACTTCGCGCCGAGGCAGCCGGTGACGATCACCTTGCCGTTCTCGGTCAGCGCTTCGCCGATCGCATCGAGGCTTTCCTGCACGGCTTCGTCGATGAAGCCGCAGGTGTTCACGACGACGAGGTCGGCGCCGTCGTAGGTGCCGGAGATTTCATAACCTTCGGCACGCAGCTGCGTGATGATTTGTTCGGAGTCGACGAGGGCTTTCGGGCACCCGAGGGATACGAACCCTACTTTGGGGGATTGGGACATCTGGAGTGTGGGGGCGTGGCAGCAAAAGCGTGAGTTTACAGCGATTTAGGGGCGGCGAGCCAAAACAAGCGGGGGAAAACGGCCATGGAGTGCTGGATCGGATAGGCCGCCCGTTCGGCGGTGGATCAGGGGATGGGGGTGATACGTCCCGTTCTCTTCGGGATGAGGGTCTGTCGGCCCGTCAACAGCGGCACATCAGACAAAGCGCGCTTGGCGTATTCCTGCTGCCGTCGAGGGCAACGAGGTGCCGGCCGAATCCGTCCTGCATTCGAGGGGCTGAATCGCCTAAGCCGTGCTGAGTCGCGGCAAGCTCGGGCGCAGTTCGCTCAGATCGTGAACGCCGGCATCTCGGTTGTGGCAGCCGACGACGGCCGCGAGTACAACCGCGAGCGGCTGAAGGCGCAAGCGATCGTATCTAGCTGCACGAAGGCCGCTTCGGCTGTACCGGCGACCTGTACTCGACGCCCCTATAGGAAGCGTTTCCGCGCTCCGTGGGACAGCATCAACACCGCGTGCGGCCACTGCCGAGAAACGAACCCGTGGGTCCGGGTCATCGAATTCGAACGGAAGAAAGAACCACAGCAATGAAGAAGCCGACCGAGATCGCCCGCACGGACGACCTGGAGTTCGGCGCGCCGACCATCAGCACGATCAGCGCGGGTCAGCTTTCCGGGGTTGAGCATCACGACGTCGGCGAGCCGGCGACGCACGCGGTGATCGTTATATAAGGCCGCATGATCGACTCAGGCCCGAACGTCACACGCGCAGTTAGGGATGAAACGATCAGGTCCTATCGAAACTTCCTGATCGGCAGCGGGCATCTTCGCGTGTTATCGAAGCCGGCCTCTGCATGAGAACAACGGCGCTTCGGCGCCGTTTTCGTTATGCCTTTCGCTTAGCGTGTCGAAGTGATCGAGCGTCAGCAATTCCATCGAATCGCGCTACGTCCAGATGGCGTAGGCGCGTAATCGAGTGTAATGGATCTGCCGCATGAGAGAGACTACGTTTATTGCGCGTGAGCTTTGAAATACCACGCTGCTGGACCAAACATCACTGACTTAAAGACGTCGGCGATCAAAAAGCCATTAACAATCGAGAGAGGCACATCATGAATGACGAAAATCGGCTTGTTGACGAAGAAAGCGACCAAGACACTTCCTCAGACACCGCCCAGGCACTAAATTATCCTTCACTGGCGGCCTTCAATGGGAAGCTATACTTGGCATACAAAGGCGCCGACAGCAACAGGAACATTTATCTCACATCTTTCGATGGAAAAGAGTGGGAGAAACCGACGGCAGTCAAAAATGGGGCGTTCTGGACGACCCAGGCAGTTGCACTAGCGGCATTCAGCGGGAAGCTGTATATGGCACACAAAGGCGGCCTCAACAACAACGGCGTTTATTGCGCGTCGTTCGATGGGACGAACTGGGATCCCAAGGAACATACCGTGCCGCAAGACAGTACTCGCCAACCCGTCGCCATGGTGTCCTATGATGGAAGGTTATACATGGCACACAAGGGCCCCAACGACACACGCATTTACTTCCATAGTTTCGATGGGGTGAACTGGAAATCGGGAGGCTATGTCGGCGTCCAAGGTGCCGAAACCACCCAGCCGGTTGCACTGGCGACGTTCAATGACAGGATGTACCTAGCATTCAAGGGTGTCGACGATAACAGCATTTACTACACCTCGTACAATCTCACCGGAAATAGCTGGGATCAACCGAAAAAAATCAACGATCGGGACTGGACCAGTCAGGCGGTTGCATTATCGGCATTCAATGGGAAGTTATATATGGCGCACAAAGGTGGCGGCCCCGACAATCAAATTTACTACAACTCGTACGATGGAACAAGTTGGGGGGTAGACAGAGGAGTTTCAGGTTCAATAACCCCTGAACCGGTCACATTAGCAGTATTCAATAAGAATCTGTATTTGGCATATAAAGATGCCAAAAATTCCAGCATTCATTACAAGTCATTCGACGGATCCTCTTGGGGAACGGAACAAACAGTCCCCAATGCGTCAACGACTGAGTAATTGCGCTAACCACCGCATGCATGGTGATTAGAAAAATCTTCTCTTATCTGCCTGCCTCCTTGCGAGTTCGCACAGGTAGTCAGGCACGCATACGGCCGATAGCTGCAGCTTGGCTATCGGCCGCCGCGACCAGCGCAGGCAATTGCCGGCCATCTGCCCGCCCACGCGGCCGCGAGCAAGTCTCTACGCATTCAAACCGCCACACAGGACCAGGGTTATATTTGCAAACTTTCGGGCACCCGAGGGATACGAACCCTACTTTGGGGGGATTGGGACATCTGGAATGTGGGGGCGTGGCAGCAAAAGCGTGAGTTTACAGCGATTTAGGGGCGGCGGTTGGCGGCTGTATCGACCGTCAGATCGGATTTGCGGCTCGACGGGAGCCGATCACTCGATCGCGCTTGATGCGGCCCTTTCACTTTGACATGACCGCACACTGCAAAAATGGCTTCATCGTTCCCGGTCAGCGCGATCTGCCGTGGCGAACGGTGAATCAACCTGACAGTCGGCCCGGTCCCCAGCCTAACCCCGGCTTTGCTTCTGGCAAACGGCCCCGGTCGGAACACGCGTCTCACCCGCGCGAAACTGGACGAGTTGAAGCATGACCTCCACGTGAACCTGCTACATCACGGCGCCAACGACGGCGTCGTCGAAAGCCTGCTCACACTTAGCAAACATGTGCTGGGTGCTGCTGCCCCTATGCCACACCAGAATCCTTTCATGCAGAAACATCTGGAGATTCTGGATGTACTGTAAGCGCTCGACACGTACCGTCTGTTCATGAGGGCGCGGCACCGGCAATCTGATTCCCATCAGATGTAATGGGAATCAGATTGATGAAGC
>NZ_JBNCAB010000022.1:0-87348 GCF_049805555.1 Burkholderia sp. DN3021
CCGAACCGCGCGTCGCGCTCGGCCTCGCGCTCGCGGGGGTCGCGCACGCGGCGCTCGACATCTCCGACGGCCTCGCCGGCGACCTGCAGCACATCCTGGCACGCTCGAACGTGCGCGCCGAGATCGACGCCGACGCGGTACCGCGCTCGGCCGCGCTCGCGACGCTGCCGCCCGACGTGCAGCGCCGCTGCACGCTGGCGGGCGGCGACGACTACGAGCTGTGCTTCACGGCCCCGGCCGCGGCCCGCGCGGCGGTCGAAGCGGCCGGCGCGACGGCCGGCGTGCCGGTCACGCGAATCGGTACAATACGCGCGTTGTCCGCGCCGTCGGAGCGGCCCGCGATCGCGTGGCGCGACGCCGCCGGCGCGCCCCTGGCTCTCACGTTGCACGGCTTCGACCACTTCCATGCAGACTGACCCGACGCCCGCGCACGCCGCGGCCGAACCCGGCGCCGCACCGAACGGGAATGCGCCGAAGCGCGCGAGCGCGCGCTTCATGCTGTCGCACCCGGCGCACCTCGTGTCGCTCGGCTTCGGCAGCGGGCTCGCGCCGATCATTCCCGGCACGTTCGGTTCGCTGTTCGGCTGGCTCACGTTCGTCGTGCTGAGCCGCTACCTGACGGTACCCGAATGGTGGATGCTGATCGCGGCCGGCTTCGCGGCGGGCACGTGGATCACCGGCTTCACCGCGAGGAAGATGGGCACGTCCGATCCGGGCGCCGTCGTCTGGGACGAGATCGTCGCGATCTGGCTCGTGATGCTGTTCGTCACGCCGGCGACCTTCATTGGCCAGTTGTGGGCGTTCGTCGCGTTCCGCTTCTTCGACATGCTCAAGCCGCCGCCGATCCGCTATTTCGACCGTCGCCTGAAAGGCGGGCTCGGCATCATGATCGACGACCTGGTCGCCGCGTTCATGACGCTGCTCGTGATCGCCCTGTGGCGCTCCGTCGTCGGCTGACCGATTTCCCGACTCCCGTTTCCCGACGCGCATGCCAACCGATTCCGTCGTCCACCAGCTTGCGATCCGCGCAGGCAACAAGCTGCGTGACGAGCACCTGACGCTCGCCACCGCCGAATCCTGCACCGGCGGCATGATCGCCGCGGCGATCACCGACATCTCCGGCAGCAGCCAGTGGTTCGAGCGCGGCTTCGTCACGTATTCGAACCAGGCCAAGATCGACATGATCGGCGTGCCGCCCGACCTGATCGACAAGCACGGCGCCGTCAGCGAGCCCGTCGCGCGCGCGATGGCCGAAGGCGCGCTGCGCAACAGCCGCGCGCAGGTCGCGCTGTCCGTCACGGGCATCGCGGGCCCGGCGGGCGGCAGCGAGAAAAAGCCGGTCGGCACCGTGTCGTTCGGCTGGAGCAACCGGCTCCATACCGACGTCGAAACGCTCGTGTTCAAGGGCGACCGCGAACAGATCCGCACGCAGGCGGCCGTGCATGCGCTGCGCGGGCTGCTGAAACTGCTCGACGAGCGCGAACGCTGAGCCGGCAGGCGGACGAAGCGGGAAAGTTGAGCGGGAAAGCGGCACCGGCCCGCCGGTGCGGGCCTGCCGAAGTCGGCCGCCCGGAGGGGCGACCGGAGCGTTTCAGCGATGCGCGTTGATCGTATCGCGGGTCTTCTGCGCGGCGAGCGCCGCGGCTTCTGCGAAATCCTCGCCGTTGCTCGCGTACAGGATCGCGCGCGACGAGTTGATCATCATGCCCGTGCCGTCGGCCGTGCGGCCGGCGTTGACGGTCGCCTGCACGTCGCCGCCCTGCGCGCCGATGCCGGGGATCAGCAGCGGCATGTCGCCGACGATCCCGCGCACGATCTCGATTTCCTTCGGGAACGTCGCGCCGACCACGAGGCCGAGCTGGCCGTTCTTCGCGTTCCACTTGTTCGCCGCGAGATCCGCGACGACCTGGTACAGCGGCCGGCCCCCCGTTTCCAGGAACTGCAGGTCGGAGCCGCCCGGGTTCGACGTGCGGCACAGCACGATCACGCCCTTGCCTTCGTGCTCGAAGTACGGCTCGACCGAGTCGTAGCCCATGTACGGATTCACCGTGACCGCGTCCGCGCGATAGCGCTCGAACGCTTCGCGCGCGTACTGCTCGGCCGTGCTGCCGATGTCGCCGCGCTTCGCGTCGAGGATCACGGGCAGGCCCGGATGCTGGAGGTGGATGTGCGCGATCAGCCGCTCGAGCTGGTCTTCCGCGCGATGCGCGGCGAAATAGGCGATCTGCGGCTTGAACGCGCTCGCGTACTGCGCGGTCGCGTCGACGATCTGCCGGCAGAATTCGAAGATCGCGTCGGGCTGGCCGTCGAACTGCACGGGAAAGCGCGACGGCTCGGGATCGAGGCCGACGCACAGCAGCGAATTCGTGCGCTGCCACGCGGCGCGCAGCGATTCGATGAAAGTAAGCGGGGAAGACATGGCGGGTACTCGCGGCAAACCGTTGGTAGACCGCGTATTTTACCCGCGTCTCCGGCGCGCCTCGCGAGTCGCGGCGTTGCCGCGCGCATCGGCGCGCCCGACGGTGAACGCGAAACGCCGCGTGAGCCGCTCGCCCGGCGCGAGCAGCGTCATTCCGTGCGCGGCCGCGCCGCCCGGCAGGTTCACCGCATTGATCGGATGATCGACCGGCTCGAAGCAGAAGAAATCCTCGCCGGGCGGCGTATAGAGCACGTATGCGTCGGCGTCGGCCGCGACCGTCAGCGACAGCCCGCGGCGCGGCCAGCTCACCGTCGCATGGCCGCCCCAGCCGGTGAACGCGTGATTGACGAGCGCGCCCGGCAGCGGATACGCGACGCCGAACTGCCAGGCCGGCGGCACGCTCACGTGCCGCACCGGCAGGAAATCGGCGCCCGACAACCATAGCCCGCCGGCCGCCGCGGCCAGCTCGGTCACCGCGTCGCGCACGAGGAACGGATGCACGCCGAGCCCGAACGGCAGCCGGGCGCGCCCCGCGTTCTCGATCGTCAGTGCGATCGACAGCGTCGTGTCGTCGAGTTCGAACGACTGGATCGCGCGGAACGCATACGGCGCGCCGCCCGCGCGATCGAGCGACAGTTGCAGCGTCGTGTCGGTCGCATCGTCCACCTGCCACGGCGCGAGCCAGCCGTCGCCGTGGATCGGCAGCGGCTCGTCGCGCCGGTTGCGCGGCACCGCGACCTTGCGCCCGTCGCATTCGAAGCGCGCGCCGCCGATCCGGTTCGAGTAAGGCAGCAGCGGATAACACGCGAGCTCGTTCGGGTCCGTCGCCGTCTCCGGATGCTCGCAGCGGCGAAACACCGGCACCAGCGCACCGTTGTCGCCGCGCCAGTCGAAGCGCGCGATGCCGCCGCCCAGATGCGGCAGCACGTCGAGCCGCAGCGACGCATTCGACAGCGAGACGGCCGCCGCATGCGCGGCGCCCACGCCCTGCGCGAATGCGGCCGTCTGCGGGCCGGGGCTGACCGGCTGCGCGGCGGCGGCCAGGCGGGCACGGCGCGACTGGCTCGTGGACGACGATGCGCGCGAGGACGTGGCGGTCATGATGAGCTCCTTTCCTTCGTCGAAGAAACGATGCGGGTCGGTGCGAACGGTCAGGCCCAGCCGCCGTCGACGATCACGTCCTGCGCGGTGATCATCCGGCTGTCGTCGGCCGCGAGGAACAGCGCCATCCGCGCGAGGTCGGCGGGCAGCAGTTCGGCGTCGAGACACTGGCCGGCCTTGATCGCCGCACGGCCCGCGTCGTCGAGCCACAGCCGGCGCTGCTTGTCGGTCATCACCCAGCCGGGCACCAGCGAGTTCACGCGGATGCCGAACGGGCCGAGGTCGCGCGCGAGGCCGCGCGTCAGGCCCTGCACCGCGGCCTTCGCCATCACGTAGACGGGATAACCGCCGTTTTTCAGCATCCAGCTGATCGAGCCTAGATTGACGATCGCGCCGCCGCCCTGCTGCTTCATGTCGTCGATCACCGCCTGCGCGGCGAAGAACTGGTGGCGCAGGTTCACCGCGATGCCCGCGTCGAACGACTCGGGCGTCACGTCGCCGATCGCGTGGCGCGTGTCGTTCGACGCGTTGTTCACGAGCACCGCGATCGCGCCGATGCGCGCGCGGATCGCGTCGATCGCATGGCGCAGCGCGCCGATGTCGGTCAGGTCGCACTGGATGAACAGCGGCGCGTGGCGTACGTGCGGCGCATGCGCGAGGCTTTCCGCCAGCGCGGTGCCCGCGGCCGCATCGAGGTCGACGAACGCGACGCGCGCGCCCTGCCGCACGAAGTGCTCGACGAACGACGCGCCGATGCCGGTCGCGCCGCCCGTGATCAGCACCGCGCGATCCTCGAGGCTCGGGTATCGCGCAAAGCGCGCATCGCTCGCGGCGTGCGGGTCGTGCGCGGAAGTGTCGATGGTCATGCGGTTCGTCTCCGTGAAATCAGGTCAGTCGCGTACGCCGCGGTTCTTCAGCTGGTCGAGCAGCACGGCCGCGAGCAGAATCGCGCCGCGCACCAGGTACTGGTAGAACGCGTCGATGTTCAGCAGGTTCATCACGTTCTCGACGGTGCCCATGATCAGCACGCCGATCACGACGCCCGAGATCGTCGCGCGGCCGCCCATCAGCGACACGCCGCCGAGCACGCAAGCGGAGATCACGTTCAGTTCGAATCCCTGCGCGGCGTTCGGCTGGCCCGACGTGATGCGCGACGCGAGGATCACGCCCGCGAGCGCAGTCACCGCGCCCTGGATCAGGAAGATGTATACGCGCGTGCGTTCGACGTTGATCCCCGCGAGCCGCGACGCCTCGGGGTTGCCGCCGATCGCGAGCGTGTTGCGGCCGTACACGGTCTGGTTCAGCAGCACGCCGAACGCGATGAAGCACAGCAGCGTGACCCAGATCGGCAGCGATACGCCGAACAGCGACAGCCCGCCGAGCGCGATGAACGTGTCCGACGACACGCCGACCGCCTGCCCCTTCGACACGATGAAGCCGAGCCCACGCACGATCTCCATCGTCGCGAGCGTGGTGATCAACGCGTTGATGCGCAGGTACGCGATCACCGCGCCGTTCACGAAGCCGATCGCGGCGCCGGCCGCGACCGCCGCAATGATCGCGACGAACGTGTTGTCGGTCGCGTTCAGCACCATCGCGCACAGCACGCCCGAGAACGCGACGGTCGAGCCGATCGACAGGTCGAAGTCGCGCGACGCGAGACAGAACATCATCGTGCACGCGACCATGCCGATCTGCGAGATCGACAGCGCGAGGCCGAGCATGTTGTCGATCGAGAAGAAGTGATCGACCGTCAGCGACATCGTGATGAACATCACCGCGAAGATCGCGATGAGGCTGTACTCGGTGAGGTGCTGCCACCACTTCTGCCGGTCGCTTTGCTGTGGAACCAGCGCGTCGGCCGACTGCTTCACGGCTGCGCCGGCGAGGTTTTCCCTGACTTGCATGATTGTGTCTCCTGCTCCTGCATCGCGCGGCCCACGCCGCGCCTGGTCGATTCGAATGTCGTGCGCCGCGTCAGGCCGCCTGGGCGGCGCTCGTCTGCGGCAGCGCGAGGTTCAGCACCGCATGCTCGTTCGCCTGTTCGCGCGGCAGCTCGCCCGCGATCCGGCCTTCGCGCATCACGACGATGCGATCGGACACGCCGAGCACTTCCGGCAGTTCCGACGACACCATCACGATCGCGCAGCCGCGCTCCGCGAGCCGGTAGATCACGTCGTAGATCTCGTGCTTCGCGCCGACGTCGATCCCGCGCGTCGGCTCGTCGAGGATCACGACCTTCAGGTCGGGCTCCGCGAGCCAGCGCGACAGGATCGCCTTCTGCTGGTTGCCGCCGGACAGGAAGCGGATCTTCTGCCGCCGGTTCGGCGTCTTGATCTTCAGCCGCTGGATGAAGCGGTCGGCCGTTTCGCTTTCGGTCTTGCGGTCGATGAACAGCCCCGCGCGCAGCGAATGGCGGCGGCAGCTGATGTTGATGTTCTCCGCGACCGACGCGATCGCGATGATCCCTTCTTCCTTGCGGTCCTCGGGGCACAGCACGATGCCGTGGCGGATCGCGTCGCCGGTGCGCTTCACGTCGATGCGCGCGCCGTCGAGCGTCAACACGCCCGCGCGCCGGCGGTCCGCGCCGTACACGAGCCGCATCAGTTCGCTGCGGCCCGCGCCGACCAGCCCGAAGAAACCGACGATCTCGCCCGCGCGCACCGAGAAGCTCGCGGGTTCGCGCAGCGCCGGGCCGTCGACGCCTTCGGCGGAAAACCGCACGTCGCCGAGCGCGCGCGGCGCGTAATGGTAGATGTCCGAAATCTCGCGCCCGACCATCTCGGCGACGAGCCTCTCGCGCGGCACGTCGGCAAGCGCATCGTGCGACGCGATCTTGCGCCCGTCGCGGAAGATCGTGCACGCATCGCACAGCCGGTAGATCTCGTCCATCCGGTGCGAGATGTAGATCAGCGCGCGGCCCTGCGCGCGCAGGTCGTCGACGAGCTTGAACAGCACCTCGGTCTCGCGATGCGACAGCGAACTCGTCGGTTCGTCGAGCGCGATCACGCGCGCATTGCGCATCAGCGCCTTGCAGATCTCGACCATCTGCCGCTGCGCGATCGACAGCCGCCCGAGCTTCGCGTCGGGATCGAGATCGACGCCCATCGCGGCGAGCCGCTCGCGCACGTAGCGCTTCGCCTCGCGCTTCCTCACCCAGCCGAACGCGTTCGGCAGGCGGCCGAGCAGCAGGTTTTCCGCGACCGTCAGGTCGGGCACGTACTGCAGCTCCTGGTGAATCACCGCGATGCCGGCCGCGATCGACGCCGCCGCACTCGCGAACTGCACGGGCTGGCCGTCGACCAGCACGCTGCCCGCATCGGGCTGGTATTCGCCGCCGAGAATCTTCAGCAGCGTCGACTTGCCCGCGCCGTTCTCGCCCATCAGGCCATGCACCTCGCCCGCATGCACGTCGAACGAGATGCCGTCGAGTGCGCGCACGCCGGGAAATACCTTGCCGATATTGTCAAAACGCAGTGCCGCTGACACGTCGTCTCCTACTTCCTGATCGATCGACCGCCGGCCGCCGCATCGCCGCGGCAGCCGGCGGGCCGCTTACTTCGACGCGAGCCCCATCTCCTCGCGCACCTTCGACACGTTGTCGCGCGTCGCGAGCATGCCCGTCGTCAGCGTCAGCGCCGGCGGTGCCTTGCCTTGCGTGATCCACGAGTACATCAGGTCCGAGGTTTCCTCGCCGTGGCGCTTCGGGCTGATGATCACGGTGCCGTAGAAGCCCGTCGGCTGCGGCTTCTTGAACTCGTTCAGCGCCGAATCGGAACCGCCGATGCCGATGCCGATCATGTTGTCCGACTTGAAGCCGCGCCCTTCGGCCGCGCGCACCGCGCCGAGCACGGCCTCGTCGTTCAGGCCGTACGCGACCCAGTGCTTGAACTGCGGGTTCTTCGTGAGCGCGATGTTCGCCGCGTTGAACGCGTTCTCGGTGTCGGTCTTCGCCTGCGGCGCCGCGATCACGTTCGCCTTCGGAAAACCGGCGGCCACCAGCGCGTCGGTCGCGCCGCTCGTGCGGTCGTGCGCGGTCGGCAGCTGCTCGTAGGTGATGTCGATCGCGCCGACCTCCTTCACGTTCCAGCCGCGCTTCTTGATCTCGGCCGCGATGCCGTCGCCGACCTGCTTGCCGATGTTGTACGCGGAGATCCCCATGTGCGGCACCGCTTCGATCGGCTTGCCCGCGCCGTCGACGAGGCGGTCATCGACCGTCATCATCTTCAGGTTGTGCGACTTCGCCTTCGCGACGATGCCCGGCCCGAGCTTCACGTCGGGCGTGCAGATGATGAAGCCCTGCGCCTTCTGCGCGGACAGGTTGTCGATCGCGCTCATCACCTTTTCGCCCGACGGCGCGCCGATCTTCACGAGCGTGAAGCCCTTTTCCTTCGCCGCCATCTCGGCGAACTTCCACTCGTCCTGGAACCACGGCTCTTCCGGCTGCTTCACCAGAAAGCCGATCTTGACCGGGTCGGCCGCGTGCGCAACCGGGCTACCCATCACCACCGCGGCTGCCGCGGCCAGCGTTACGAACGTTCTGCGTTTCATCTCCAGTGTCTCCTTGTTTTCATCGAACAGGATGCAGCCGCTTGTTGGTTTCGACGCAGCGTGCGCGCGGCCGTCGCACGTGCGGTCTTTCGAATCGTTGCGTCAGTCGTGATACAGCGCCGCGCGCCCGCCGTCGACGGTGATGCACGCGGCATTGATGAACGGCGCCTCGTCGGACGCCAGGAACACGGCCGTCATCGCGACCTCGTCGGGCCGGCCGATCCGCTTCATCGGCTGCAGCGCGAGCGTCTCGGCGCGTGCGGCGGCCGGATCGGGCTGCGCGTCCCACCAGTCGCGCGTGAGCTGCGTCTCGATGTAGCCCGGCGCGATCGCGTTCACGCGCACGTTGCGCGCCGCGTATTCGATGCCGAGCGCGCGCGTGAGACCCAGCACGCCATGCTTCGCGACCGGATACGGAAAGCAGCCCGGAATGATCCGGAACGCGTGCGTCGACGCAATGTTCACGATGCTGCCGCGGCCGCGCTCGACCATGCCTTCCAGCGCCGCGCGGCAGCCGTGCCACACGCCGTCGAGATCGACCGCGAAGCAGCGGCGCCAATCGTCGTCGGTCATCGTCAGCGGATCGGCGAACACGTTGATGCCCGCGTTGTTCACCAGCACGTCGAGCGGGCCGAATGCCGCTTCGGCCTGCGCGAGCGCATCGCGCACCGCATCCTGACGCGCGACGTCGGCTTGCAGCGGCAGCACGCGCGCACCGTCGACGTCGTGCGCGATCGCGGCGGCCGTGTGCTGCGCCTGCGGGAAGTCGAGATCGACGAGCGCGACGGCCGCGCCTTCGCGCACGAACGCACGGGCGATCGCGGCGCCGATTCCGCGGCCCGCGCCCGTCACCATCGCGACCTTGCCCGCGAGGCGGCCCATCATGCGGCTCCGCCGCGCGCGACGCGCAATCCGGCCTGGAACGCGCGCGCGTTCGCCGCGGTCGCGTCGGCCGCCTGACCGGGCCGGTACAGCGCCGAGCCGAGCCCGAAGCCGTTCGCGCCGGCCGCGAGGAACGGCTGCATGTTGTCCGGCGAAATTCCGCCGACCGGGATCAACGGCACCGCGCGATCGATCACCGCGCGCCATGCCTTCACGACCGTCACGCCGAGCTGCTCGGCCGGGAACATCTTCAGCACGTCGGCGCCGTTCGCGAGCGCAGCGAACGCTTCGGTCGGCGTCGCGACGCCCGGCGCGCTCGCGAGGCCGCGCTCGCGTGCGCGGCGTATCACGGCCGCGTCGCTGTGCGGCATCACGATCAGCGCGCCGCCCGCGTCCTGCACGCGGTCGACGTACTCGGCGCGCAGCACGGTGCCCGCGCCGACGATCGCATCGTCGGGCAACGCGCGCCGCAATGCCGCGATGCTGTCGAACGGATCCGGCGAGTTGAGCGGCACCTCGACGATCCGGAAACCGGCTTCGTACAGCGCATGCCCGTGGTCGGCCGCGTCGGCGGGCGTGATCCCGCGCAGGATCGCGATCAGCGGGCACGCGTCGAACGCGCGCATCAGTGCGGCGTGGGGCGTGTACGGTGCGGGCAACGTAAGGTCGGACGGCATGACTGGGTTCCTCTGCAATCGGTTCATTGGTCGGCCAGGACAGGCTCGCCGTCCGCGCGCACGAGCCCGGCGCGCGACGCGATCCGCCACAGGCCGCGCTCGGTCGCATGTGCGACGACCCGCGCGTGCATGTGGCCGAATACGCGAAGCGCATCGATATAGCGCGCGCACAAACCGTCGTCGCCGATCAGCAGCAGCGGCTGGTCCGCGAGCGCGATGCCACGCTCCGCGAGCATCGCGTCGAGCGCATTGAGTTCATGGCCGATCAGCAGGCCGGACAGGTAGTCGCCCTGTGCATCGGGCGCGAGCCGGTCGGTCAGGCCGAGCGTGCGCGTGCTGAAAATCGTCGCGAGCAGCCCCGTGCGCTGCGCGCCGCGCGCGACCGACACGCCGCGCAGGAACGCCGCGCGATCGGGCGACGCGCCCGCGCGCATCGTGCGGCCGAGGATCGTGTGGTCGCGCAGCGCCGCGAACAGCTCGCCCGTCATGAACGTCTGGAAGCGCTCGATGAGCCCGCCCTTCACCCACGCCCATTTCGCATGGGTGCCCGGCAATCCGATCAGTAGCCCTGAACGATCGGCGTCAAGCATGGGATCGCTCGCGAGCGCACCGAATATCTGCGTTTCTTCGCCGCGCATCACGTCGGGCAATTCGCCCGTCGCGATCACGCCCGGCACGATCGATACCGTCGCGCCGCGCGACGTCGTCACTGCAATGAGACCCGCGGCGAGCGCGTCGGCGCCGGCCGGCACTGCGACGTACGGCGCCTCGCGCCAGCCCTGCGCGCTGCCGACCATCCCGGCGGCGAGCACCGGCAGCCCGGGTGTGCGGTCGAGCCAGTCGCCGCATGCCTCCTCGAACACCGCGTCGAACGCGCGCGCGCCGCCGCCCGGCACATGCATGACGCCCGCCGCGCGGCTGCGCGTGTCGATGAGCGCGCCGTGCGCGTCGTACAGATACGCGCGCAGCGACGTCGTGCCCCAGTCGAGCGCGATCAGCGACGGGGTGGCGGAGCTGGCAACCGGAACGGCCCGGGTCGAAGTCGTCATCGTTTGATCCTGCGGGTACCCTGCGGCGGGCTCCAGCCCAGTTCCGCGGAAATGGCTCGCGCTTCGCGCTGCACGAGCGGAATCAGTTCGTCCATCCGGTCATGCGGCATGTACGGAATCGTGCTCGCGACCGACACGGCTGCGACGATCGCACCCGATGCGTCGCGGATCGGCGCGGCCACGCAGCGGATCGACGCCTCGTTCTCCTCGAGGTCGAACGTATAGCCGCCGGCCGCGTAGTGGGCCATGCGCTGCAGGAACGCACTCGTCTCCGGCCGGTTGTCGGGCTTGAAATTGACGCCGGCCAGCGCGCGCCGCGCGGCCTCGAACAGCGAGCGCCACAGATCGGGATCGAGGTCGAGCATCATCGCCTTGCCGATGCCCGTCGATGCGAGCGGCATCCGGTGGCCGACGCGCGAGCGCATCTCGAGGCCGCGCGTGCCGGGAATCTTGTCGATGTACAGCACGTCGTCGCCATCGCGCACGCCGAGATGGATCGTGTCGAGCGTCGCTTCCGCGAGCGCTTCGAGATGCGGCCGCGCCACCGCGGTGAGCGGCATCTGCTCAAGCGCGATCGTGCCGAGCTCGATCAGCTTCGGGCCGAGCAGGTAGCCGCCCTGCACCTGGCGCAGGTAGCGCGCCTGCACGAGGCTGCTGACGAGACGGTGCGTCGTGCTGCGTGTCGTGCCGAGCGCGGCGCCGATCGCGCGCATGTCGCGCGCGCCGTTCGCGATCGCCTCGAGGATCGCGAGACCGCGCAGCAGCGTCTGCGTGCCGGCCTGCTGCGCGGCGAGATCGAGCGGCGTGCTGGTCGCGCCGATGCTGTCGGTCAGCGACCCAGCGTCCGGCGTCGCGCGCCGGGCGTCGAGGGCAAGGGATACGGGCATCTTGGTCATGGGGCGGGCTTCTTCAACGGAATCGGTGAAGCCGCTCGCGCGGCGCCGGAACTGCGTCCGGCGTCGCGATGAGGCGGCGGTCGATGCACCGAGTAAAGCGCCCGGCGAACTTCATGGAATGTGTCTCCGTGTGCGTCGGGCGCCATGCGATGCGTGGGTCCGAAGCTGTCGATGTGCTTCGGATTGTAGGAGCGCACGCACTCGTCTCCAATATTTGAATGCGTTGTCCAGATAATGAGAATTCGGACGAGGTACGCTGCGCGCATGACGCGCCGGCCGCGCCATGTGCACGGGGGCGGAACCCGCCGCGCAGCAGGTTCCGCCCCCGTTTGTTCACCACGTACCGCGCTTACTGCTGGCTCGTGCTGCGTGCCTGCATGTAGCGCTGCACGTCGGCGAACGACACGCGGCCGCTGCCGCCCGAATCGATCTGCCGGAAGTGGTTCGCGACATAACCGAGCCCGGCCGCGCGCGCCTGCGCCTCGGTGATCGAACCCGTGCTCTGCGTATCGGCCGAGTCGAACTGCCGCGCGAGCTTGCGCACCACCTGCGCATGCAGCGCGGCGCCCGTCGTCTGCGTGCCGGCGGTCGGCTTGCGCGCGGCCGGCGGCACGTACGGATCGCCGAGCTGCGCCTGGCGCGCACGCGCCGGTGCGGCGGCGTCGCTCGCCTGCGCGAACGCGGATACGGATGCTGCAGCGGCGGCGCATGCGAGCGCCGCGGCAACGACGATGAAACGAATCTTCATATCAGGCTCCAGTCTGGAATGAGGTCGTCGACGGCAGGCGAGGCGCCGCCGGGGGCGCCTGTCGCCGGCCCGGCGCAGCATCAGTGCGCGGCCGCGTTGTAGAAAGTCACGAGATCGGCTTTCTCCTGCGGACGCGACGTATCGTCGAGATAGACCATGTGTCCGCCCTGATAGTCCTTGATCGTCAGGTTCGGTTGCGTCCCGAGCCGCGCGAGGTCGAGCTCGGTCTGGTAGAACGGCGTCGCGATGTCGTGATACCCGTTCAGCGACAGCACCTTCAGCGACGGATTCAGCGTCAGCGCAGCAGCGAGATCGGGGATCGTGTCGGGCATCGCGAGGCCGTCGTGCGTCCAGTCCCACGTGTTGATCGCATTGCTGCTCAACGAGTAGGCCGACTGCGCGGTGTACTTCAGCTCGTTCGGCAGGTAGCTGCCAATCGTGTCGGTGAACGGCTTCGTGATGAACGTGCTCGACGGATCGCCGTCCGCCGCCAGCGGGCTCGACACGGGCACGTTCACGCGCGCGTCGTAGCGGCCGATCAGCGTGCCCGGGATCAGCGACAGCTGGAAGCTGTTGTCGAAGAAGGTCGGGATCACGTTGAAGTTCGCGTTCCACAGCGCCTGTTTCGTGCCGGTCGAATTCGCCATCGTCGTGACGAGACTCGGCGGCGGCGGCGTATGGCTCGCCAGGTACGCGTTCACGGCGGGCGCGTAGCTGCCGGCCGTCAGCACGCGCATCTGGTCCGCATACTGCGGCAGGTTCGACGGGTTCGGATTGTCGAGCTGGTAATACGCGCCGACGGTGCCGTAGGACGGCGCGAAGCCCGCGCAGCTCACCGGGCTCGACCCGTTGTTCGAGTTGCCGACATAGTCGCTCGCCATGTCGCAGTTCGTGTTGTAGTTCAGGATCGACGACTGCAGCACGATGCCGTCAAGCTTCACGCCGGCCGTCTCGAGCAGGTTCGCGAGCACGTCGGTGCGCGGCGTGCCGTACGACTCCCCGAACAGGTATTTCGGCGAATCGTTGCGCTGGTTCACGGTCAGGTAGCGCGTCACGAAATCGCGGAACGCGCCGGCGTCCTGGTCGACGCCCCAGAACGTCTGGTTCGTGTTCGGCGCGATCGCTTCGGAAAAGCCGGTGCCGATCGCGTCGACGAACACGAGGTCGGTCGTGTCGAGCAGGCTTTCCTGGTTGTCGACGAACGGGAACGTCGACGCGTTCGCGTTCGGGTCGCCCGTCTGGACCCGCCGCGGGCCGAACGAGCCGAGGTGCAGCCACACCGATGCCGAGCCGGGACCGCCGTTGTACAGGAACGTGACGGGCCGCTTCGCCGCGGGCTGGTTGTCGGCCGTGTAGGCGACATAGAAGAACGACGCCTCGGGCGCGCCCGTCTGCGGATTACGCGCGACGAGGTGGCCGGCCTTGGCCGTGTAGCGGATCGTCTTGCCGTTCAGCGTGATCTGGTGATGCGTGACGGCGGCCTTTTCGATCGCGGCGGATGCGTCGAGCGACGCGTTCGCGCTCGACGAATAACTGTTCGGATCGTTGTACGCCCTGTCCACCTGACTGGCGGGATCGGCTGAGTTGTCGGCGCTCGCAGCAGCGGACGATGTCACGTCGTCGTTGCAGGCCGTCAGAATCAGCGAAGAAAAAACCACCCCCAACAACAGCTTCGCTTTGCTCGCTGGCATCGTTGCTTTCCTTCTCTCGGATGTTTTTTGTGTCGAGCAGCCGGATAAGCCGCCCCCCGCCTCGATTGCGGCCGATAAGCCGAGGCGCTGGCCAATATACGCGAGCATGTCGGCTTTGAAAAATTTTGAAATATTTGGCCGACGGCCGGTGCGGCGCACACCTTTCAGGAATGCTTCGGTTCGCGAAACGTTGCATTTCGCGCCGCTTTCAACGCCTTTCGCGTTTACCCGGGAATACTAAAAAAGTGCGGATTTCGCGCCTATCGGCAAACAAAATCGCGCGGTCGCCGGCATTGCTCAGCAAAGCGAAATAGACGAATTCGTCTAACGGATGTGGCCCGAAATGCGCGCGACACGAATGCGCTGCGGCGCACCAATGGCGCATTGACGGCAGAACGGACAATGCGGCGGCGCGAGCGCGCCGTTCACTCCGATTGCGGAAGCGCGGCCGCGCCCATCCGGCGGGCGATGATGGCCGCGCGCTGTGCCTGGTAGGCCGAGCCGCGATGCGCGTCGAACCAGCGCGGCTTCGGCAGCATCACCGCGAGACGCGCCGACTGCCACGCGCCGAGCCGGCTCGCGGGAATCCTGTAGTAATAGCGCGCGGCCGCTTCGGCGCCGTACACGCCGCGGCCCCATTCGACGGAATTCAGGTAGATCTCGAAGATCCGCTCCTTGTCGAGCGCGGTTTCGAGCATCCACGTGATGATGAGCTCCTGCCCCTTGCGGATATAGCTCTTCTCGCGCGACAGGAACAGGTTGCGCGCGAGCTGCTGCGTGATCGTCGAACCGCCCGCGACGATCCGGCCGCGCGCCTTGTTCTTCTCCCACGCCTGCAGGATCGCATCGACGTCGTAGCCGTTGTTGGTCGCGAAGGTCGAGTCTTCGGATGCGATCAGCGCGCGCTTCAGGTTGCGCGAGATCTGGTCGTACGGCACCCACTGGTGCTGGATCTGCGCGGGCGGCTTGTCGCGCGACAGCCACCACGCGTCGGTGCGCATGAATGCGGTCGAACCCGGGTTCACGAACGACCACAGCGCGATCTGCGCGAGATAGAACAGCTGCGTCGCGAGCCACGCGCCCGCGAACACCGCACCCGCGTAGACGATCCAGCGGGCCGGGCTCACCGTCCGCGTGCGCTGCGTGCTGCTCACCGCCACCACGTGCCGCGCTCCGTTCAGCTCGCCGCGAGCGCCTGGCGCAGCGCGGCGAGCACCGGTGCACCGTCCGGCCGCACGCCGCGCCAGATAAAGAACGATTCGGCCGCCTGCTCGACGAGCATGCCGAGCCCGTCGGCCGTGCGTGCGCCGAGCGACGCCGCATGCTGCATGAACACGGTCGGCTGCGCGCCGTACATCATGTCGTACGCCAGCGTGCCCGCGCCGAATGCGGCCGCGTCGCACGCCGGCAGCGCGGCATCGAGGCTGCCGGCCGTCGCATTGACGATCACGTCGTACGGCTCCGCGCGCACCACGTCGGGGCCGCCGCCCGCGAGCGTGCAGCCCGCATCGTGCGCGGCCTGCATGAACTGGCCGACGAGCGCCTCGGCCTTGCTTGCGGTGCGGTTCACGATCGTGATCGACAGCGGCGCGCGCTCGAGCAGCGGCAGCACGACGCCGCGCGCGGCACCGCCCGCGCCGAGCAACAGGATGCGCGCGCCCGCGAGCGACACGCCGAGGTTCGCTTCGATGTCGCGCACGAGGCCGACGCCATCGGTGTTGTCGCCGTGGATGCTTCCGTCGGCGTCGATGCGCAGCGTGTTCACCGCGCCAGCCGCCGCCGCGCGCGGCGACAGCGTGTCGGCGAGCGCATGCGCTTCGAGCTTGAACGGCACCGTCACGTTCGCGCCGCGACCGCCTTCGGCGACGAACGCGCGCACGGCCGCTTCGAAGCCGTCGACCGGCGCGAGCCGGTGCGCGTACTCGATCGCCTCGCCGGTCTGCGCGGCAAATTGCGCGTGGATGAACGGCGACTTGCTGTGCGCCACCGGGTTGCCGAACACTACGTAGCGGTCGGCGCCGCTCGTCGACGCAACCGCGTTCATGATGCGCGCCCCTCTTCGCCGTCGTTGCCGCTCGCGGCTTCGCCGCCCGCACCTGCCGCCGCACCGTCCGCTTCGGCCAGCGCTTCCGCCTCGGTTTCCGCCGTGGCGTCTTCCGCGTCGATCAGCGTGTCGTCGCCGCCTTCGGCATCATCCTCTTCCTCGGCCGCATCGCCGCTGGTCACGGTCGGCGCATCGAGCACGTTCAGCAACCGCACCGACGCCTCGATCGTCAGCTCGTCGAGCGACATCACGTCGAGCAGCACGCGCGTGCCGCGCGCATGCACGCCGAGCCCCGGCACGTGCAGCAGCAGCGGAATTTCCTCGAGGCGCACGAGATCGCCCTTCACGACCGTCGCGACGACCTGCTTCTTCTGCTCCTGCGCGAGCCAGCGCAGGCACCAGAAATATTCCATCCGGCGCTGGTAGTCGGCGTACGCGGTGTAGGTGTCGTCGAAGCCCTGCACGACCGCGTACAGGTCGGCGTCCTTCGGCTTGAACGGCGCGGCGAGCTTGGCGGTGACGCCATGCTGCACGCATGCGAGCAGTTGCCACTGGTTCACGAGGTCGACGTAGCGGCGCAGCGGCGACGTGCTCCATGCGTACTGCGGCACGCCGAGGCCTTCGTGCGGCGCGGCCGTCGTCTGCATCCGCGTGCGCTTCGGGCCCGGCGCGCCGAAGCCGCGCTGCGAGCGGTAGATGCCGGGCACCGTATGATCGTGCAGGAACGCGCCCCAGGTCGAGTTCGCGAGGATCGCGAGCTCGGACACGATCAGGTCGAGCGGCGAACCGCGGCGGCGCGGCGTGATCGACACGTGCTCGCCTTCGACGTAGAAGTTGTAGTCGGTGTTGCGCTGCACTTCGCGCTTCAGGCCGTAGCCCGCGCGCGCGAGCTGGCGCTTCTCGAACAGCGCCTGCGCGAGCGGCCACAGCACGGCGATGTCGTCTTTGTGCGGATAGTCGCCGGTGCCGGCCGCGAGCGTCTCTTCGTTGACGAGTTCGTCGAGCGTGTTGTGACGCAGGTTGCTCTTCACGAACACGAGTTCGGCGCGCGTCTCGTTCGCGACGATGTCCTGCGTTTCGCGGTTGACGATGATGTACAGCGACAGCGCCGGACGGTAATCGCCCTCCTTCAGCGTGAACACGTCGACGACGTCGTCCGGCAGCATCGTGATCTTGTCGCCCGGCATGTAGACGGTCGACAGGCGCGTGCGCGCGATCGCGTCGACCGCGTCGCCGCGCACGATGCCGAGCGCCGGCGCCGCGATGTGCACGCCGATCCGCACGCGGCCGTCGGACAGGTGTTCGACCGAGAACGCATCGTCGATTTCGGTCGTCGTGACGTCGTCGATCGAAAACGCCTCGACGTTCGCGCGCGGCAGGTCGTCCGGCAGCGCGCCGACGGTGACGGGCGGAAAGCCCGTGCCGTGCGGGAAGAATTCCGCGAGGAAGCGCGCCTCGTGCAGCGCACGCGGCGACGCGATGCCGCCGCAGTCGAGCATCAGCCGCGCCGGCGACACGCCGCGCGCGCCGGCCGCCGCTTCCAGCGCCTTGTATTCGATCGCGTTCTTGTCCGGCCGCGTCAGCAGCCCGAGCACCTTGCCCGCGAACGCTTCCGGCAGCTTGCCGGCCTTCAGCTCCTCTTCATACTGCGCCTGGACGAGCGCCTGCTGGCGCTTGCGCTCGAGCGACGCGAGCGCCATCTTGAGCTGCTCTTCCGGCGCGCGCTGATACTGGCCGCGCCCCTTGCGGCGGAAGTAGACGGGCGAGCCATGCAGCCGCAGCACCAGCGCCGCGCGCTCGACCGGGCCGTACGCCGCGCCGAAGTACTCCTCGGCCAGCGCCGTATACGCGAACTCGTCGGCCGGCGCGCATTCCCACAGGAAATCCAGATCGATCTGCTGCGCGGCCGTGTCGGCCTCCTGCATCAGTTCGCCCGCGGCCGGCTTGTCGAATTCGATCAGCACGTCTTTCGCGCGCACCTTCGCGCGCCGCCCGCCGGGCAACTCGACCTGAAATGCGTCGCCTTGGCGCGACAGCACGCTGCCCGCCTTGAAACTGCCCGATTCCTCGAAGAAAACGTTCACTCAGTACTCTCGTTCAGACTGCCGGACGCCGCATCGGCGGCGCCGCATGATGATGGGGATTCGATCGGCACGCGGCCGGTTTATCGCGCTTTTCCGTCGCAAAACGCGAGAACGTCGTCGACATAGTCGGCAAATTCGCTGATTCCGTGATCGCTGCCTTCGATCACGCGCGTTTTCGCGCCCGGGTAATGGGCCAGCATCTCGCGGTAGTCGAGCACTTCGTCGCCGGTCGCCGCGAACAGATAGTAGCGCTCGGCACGCGTGATCGCCGGCACGCGCAGCGCATCGAGCTCGTGCAGGTGATGGCGCTCGACGACGATCGTGCCGCCGCCGTGCCACAGCGGCTGTTCGCCCAGATGCTGCTCGAGATCGCGCTGCGGCACGACGGCCGGATTCAGCAGCACGGCCTTCCAGCCATGCTTTTCGGCCAGCCACGTGGCGTAGTAGCCGCCAAGCGAGCTGCCGATGACGGTCACGTCGCGTGCGCCGGCAACCTCGGCTTCCGCGACGGCGATCGCGTCGAGCGGCGACACGGACAGCGACGGGCAACGCCACTCGGCCGTGCGGCCGAGTTCGGCCATGCGCGCGGCAAGCAGCCTCGACTTCTGCGATTCCGGCGACGACCGGAAGCCGTGCAGATACAGGATCACGTGCGGCCCCCGAGCGCATCGAGCAACTTCTGGTGCACGCCGCCGAAGCCACCGTTGCTCATCACGAGCACGTGGTCGCCCGGGCGCGCGGCCGCGGTGACGGCCTTCACCAGCAGGTGCAGATCGTCGAACGCGCGTGCCTTGTCGCCGAGCGGCGCGAGCGCCTCGCCGAGATTCCAGCCGAGCGCATCGCGCCCGGTCGGCGCGCCGTAGCCGAACACGAGATCGGCATCGGCCAGGCTCGCGGGCAATTGCGCCTTCATCACGCCCAGCTTCATCGTGTTCGAGCGCGGCTCGAGTACCGCGAGGATGCGGGCATTCCGGCTACCGATGCGCGCACGAAGGCCGGCGATCGTGGTTTCGATTGCGGTCGGATGGTGCGCGAAGTCGTCGTAGACGGTCACGCCGTCCACGCTGCCGCGCACTTCCATGCGGCGCTTCACGTTGCGGAACGCTGCGAGGGAGGCTGCGGCCTGCGCGGGCGGCACGCCGACGTGGCGCGCGGCGGCGATCGCCGCGAGCGCGTTCATCCGGTTGTGATCGCCCTGCACCTGCCACGCGACTTCGCCGACGCGCTCCGCGTGCGAATACACGGCAAAGCGCTCGTCGACCGGCACGCCGTCCTCGGCCGGCAGCGCCTGCCAGCCGCCGTCGACGCCGAACCGCTCGACCTCGCTCCAGCAGCCGCGCGCCAGCACGCGCTCGAGCGCGTCCGAGCGGCCGTTCGTGACGATCCGGCCGACACCGGGCACGGTGCGCACGAGGTGATGGAATTGCGTTTCGATCGCGGCGAGATCCGGGAAGATGTCGGCGTGATCGAATTCAAGGTTGTTCAGCACCGCGGTGCGCGGCCGGTAATGGACGAACTTCGAGCGCTTGTCGAAGAACGCCGTATCGTATTCGTCGGCCTCGATCACGAAGAAGCTCGAATCGGTGAGCCGCGCCGACACGCCGAAGTTCAGCGGCACGCCGCCGATCAGGAAACCCGGGTTCAGGCCCGCGTCTTCCAGCAGCCACGCGAGCATCGACGACGTGGTCGTCTTGCCGTGCGTGCCCGCGACCGCGAGCACCCATTTGCCGGCCAGCACGTGCTCGCCGAGCCACTGCGGGCCCGACACGTACGGCAGGCCGCGATCGAGGATCGCCTCCATCAGCGGATTGCCGCGCGTGACGACGTTGCCGATCACGAACAAGTCCGGTTTCAGGTCGATCTGTTCGGCGCCGTAGCCCTCGATCAGCGTGATGCCCTGCGCCTCGAGCTGCGTGCTCATCGGCGGATAGACGCCCGCGTCGCAACCCGTCACCGTGTGGCCCGCCTCGCGCGCGAGTACGGCGAGACCGCCCATGAAGGTGCCGCAGATGCCAAGAATGTGGATGTGCATAGATGAATGCTTTCGCGCCGCCGGGCGCCGTCGATTCGGAAAAGATGCGTCTGCGGCGCGCCGGACAGGCCGTGCGACCGGCGCTCGTCGCCGCGACACAAAGAACAGTATTGTAACTGACGGCCTGCCGTGCCCGGCGGCCCGAACGATGCGCGCGAACGCCGCCGGCGCACCGGGCGGCAGGCCGCCGCACCCGTGTTCGGGCGCCGCGGCGATCTAGTATGATTGCCGGATCATGTCTCGCAAACCTCTTGTCGACCCGCGGCGCGTCCGCGAGGAAATCGCCCAGTCCGCCGCCCGCCTGATCGCGGAGGACGGGCTGGACTATGCCGGCGCGAAACGCAAGGCCGCGCGCCAGTTGCTCGGCGATTCGCGCGTTGCCGGCGAATGGCTGCCGGATAACGATCAGATCGAGGAAGAACTGCGCGAGTACCTCGCACTGTTCCAGAGCGACACGCAGCCGGACGAACTGCGCCTGCTGCGCGAGATCGCGCTCGACTGGATGCGCCGGCTCGCCGAGTTCCGTCCGTATGTGACGGGCGCCGTGCTGAACGGCACCGCAAACGCGCATTCGGATATCCATCTGCAGGCATTCACCGACAACCCGAAGGACGTCGCGATCTACTTGCTGAACCAGAATATCCAGTACGACGTGTCCGAGACGCGGCACTTCGCGGGCCGCGGCGACGTCGAGACGCTGAGCTTCCTGTGGCGCCCGCGGCGCGACGTGGACGCGATCGGCATCCACCTCGCGCTCTATGCGAGCGACGACCTGCGCGGCGCGGTCAAGGCCGACTCGCGCGGCCGGGTCGCTCGCGCGGATGCCGCCGCGCTGCGCACGCTCGTCGAAGCAGGCAAAGCCCCTTCCGAACCTGAATGATTCAACGATGATGATGAAACGCATGTTGGCGCTCGCGGTGGTCGCGGCCGCCGCTGTCGCCGGCGGGATTACCGCCGGCCATTGGTTCCGCGGCAATGCCGACGACGGCGTCGCCGTCGCCTCGCCGGCCGCAGCGGGCAGCCCGGTCGACCAGTTGTGGGCAGCGGCGCTGACGGGTGTCGACGGCAAGCCGGCCACGCTGGCTGCCTTCAAGGGCCAGAAGGTCGTCGTCAATTTCTGGGCGTCATGGTGCGGCCCGTGCGTTGAAGAGATGCCCGAGCTCGTCGCGCTGTCGCATCAGTACAAACAGAAAGGCATCCGTTTCATCGGAATCGGTGTCGATTCCGAGCAGAACGTGAAGAACTTTCTGCAGAAAGTGAAGGTCGACTATCCGGTTTTCGTCAGCGGTTATGCCGGCGCCGATCTGGCCCGTAATTTCGGAAACACCGCTGGCGCGTTGCCGTTTACGGTTGTCATCGACGAAACCGGCAAGATTCGCGAGACAAAATTGGGACAAATCCAGCCGTCCGAGCTGAAAAAGACGCTCGACGCGTTGTAACCTGCCCGAACGCCGGCCCGCACGTTCGCAGCAATTTGTCCGTCGATCGCCGCAATTTCGCGTGAATTCGCCGATACTTTGCATCCGCACCGGTAATTCTTGCGGGTTCGGCGAACTCGGCCGTTCGGCAAAACTAGACAAATTTCTCTAAATAGCGCTAAAGTTCGCGCAATTCCGCAGAAATAGAAGCGACCATGACACGATTGCTGGTGCTGCACGGCCCCAACCTGAACCTTCTCGGCACCCGGGAACCGGAGGTGTACGGCCGCGTCACGCTGACACAGATCGATCAGGCGCTTGCCGCGCGTGCCCGGGAAGCCGGCGCCGAACTGTCGTCGTTCCAGAGCAACCATGAAGGCGCGCTGGTCGACCGCATCCAGGCCGCGCGGGAGGAACAGACCGATTTCATCCTGATCAATCCGGCCGCGTATACGCACACGAGCGTCGCGATCCGGGACGCGATCGCCGGCGTTGGCATCCCGTTCGTCGAGGTTCATTTGTCGAACGTGCATCGCCGCGAAGCGTTCAGGCACCACTCCTACTTTTCCGACCAGGCCGAAGGCGTGATCTGCGGGCTCGGCTGGAAAGGTTATCTGTACGCGCTCGAGTACGCGCTGGGCAAGCTGCAAGGCACGTCGCGCGGCTGATTTCGCGATCTAGATTCAGCGCCGGCCCCTAACCGGCGCTTTCACGTATTGAAAGGGGAATTCCCGATGGATCTTCGTAAGCTGAAAACTCTGATCGACCTCGTTTCCGAATCCGGCATCTCCGAGCTGGAAGTGACGGAAGGCGAAGGCAAGGTGCGCATCGTCAAGAACGCACCGCCGGTCTACGTACAGCCGACGGCTGGGTATGCCCCGCAATTCAGCGCGCCCGCTCCGTCGGCCGCGCTGCCGACGGACGGTGCCGCTGCGCCGGCAGCCGGCGCCGCAGCCGCGCCGGCCGTCCCGCAGGGCCACGTCGTGACGTCGCCGATGGTCGGCACGTTCTATCGCGCGCCGTCGCCGGGCGCGGACCCGTTCGTCCAGGTCGGCGACACGGTCAAGGAAGGCCAGACGATCTGCATCATCGAAGCGATGAAGCTGCTCAACGAGATCGAGTCCGATAAAGCCGGCGTGATCAAGGAAATCCTCGTCGAGAACGGCCAGGCCGTCGAATACGGCCAGCCGCTTTTCGTGATCGGCTAAGTCCGCCGCGCGGCTAAGCCAGCCGCGCGCCGCCGATGCTCGCCAGGCGCCGTTCGCGCGCCCCTCGAAGAGACGAATACTCGCTATGTTTGAAAAAATCCTCATTGCCAATCGCGGTGAAATCGCGCTGCGCATCCAGCGCGCGTGCCGCGAGCTCGGCGTCAAGACGGTGGTCGTCTACTCGGAAGCCGACAAGGAAGCCAAGTACGTGCGCCTCGCGGACGAAGCCGTCTGTATCGGCCCGGCCCCGTCGAACCTGAGCTACCTGAACATGCCGGCGCTGATCAGCGCCGCGGAAGTCACCGACGCCGAGGCGATCCACCCCGGCTACGGCTTCCTCTCGGAGAACGCCGATTTCGCGGAACGCGTCGAGCAGTCGGGCTTCACGTTCATCGGCCCGCGCCCGGAAACGATCCGGATGATGGGCGACAAGGTCACCGCCAAGCAGACGATGATCAAGACCGGCGTGCCGTGCGTGCCGGGCTCGGAAGGCGCGTTGCCGGACGATCCGAAGGAGATCGTCAAGATTGCGCGCACGATCGGCTACCCGGTCATCATCAAGGCGGCGGGCGGCGGCGGCGGGCGCGGGATGCGCGTCGTGCACACCGAGGCCGCGCTCGTCAACGCGGTCAACATGACCCGCGAGGAAGCCGGCCGTGCGTTCGGCAACCCGCAGGTGTACATGGAGAAGTTCCTCGAGAACCCGCGCCACATCGAGATCCAGGTGCTGTCCGATGCGTTCAAGAACGCGATCTGGCTCGGCGAGCGCGACTGCTCGATGCAGCGCCGCCACCAGAAGGTGATCGAGGAAGCGCCGGCGCCCGGCATTCCGCGCCGCCTGATCGACCGCATCGGCGACCGCTGCGCGGACGCGTGCAAGAAGATGGGCTACCTCGGCGCGGGCACGTTCGAATTCCTGTACGAAAACGGCGAGTTCTACTTCATCGAGATGAACACGCGCGTGCAGGTCGAGCACCCGGTGTCGGAACTGATCACGGGCGTCGACATCGTGCAGGAACAGATCCGCATCGCGGCCGGCGAGAAGCTCGCGCTGCGCCAGCGCGACATCCAGTTCCGCGGACATGCGATCGAATGCCGGATCAACGCAGAAGATCCGTTCAAGTTCACGCCGTCGCCGGGCCGGATCACGTCGTGGCATACGCCGGGCGGCCCCGGCGTGCGCGTCGACTCGCATGCCTACAATGGCTATTTCGTGCCGCCGAACTATGATTCGATGATCGGCAAGCTGATCACCTACGGCGCGACCCGCGAGCAGGCGATCAGCCGGATGCGCATCGCGCTGTCGGAAATGGTCGTCGAAGGCATCCAGACCAACATCCCGCTGCACCGCGAGCTGATGATCGACTCGAAGTTCGTCGAAGGCGGCACCAGCATCCACTACCTCGAAAACCGGCTCGCACAGAAGCAGCAGGTCGCACCGGAAGAAGCGTAAGCATGAGCTATCGCGAACTCGTCGTCGAACTGGCCCGTGAGCACGCGGAGGCATTGTCCGACGCGCTGCTCGACCTCGGCGCGCTGTCGGTGTCCGTCGAGGACGCCGACGCCGACACGCCCGACGAACAGCCGCTCTTCGGCGAGCCCGGCCTCGTGCCCGACCGCACCGCGTGGCAGCACTCGCGCGTGGTCGCGCTGCTGTCGCCCGACCACGATCCGGCCGTGCTGCTCGCGGCGGCCGCGAACGAGATCGGCCTCGCCGGGACGCCGAAATTCGACGTCCGCGAAGTCGAGGAACAGGACTGGGTGCGGCTCACGCAATCGCAGTTCGAGCCGATCCCGATCGGCGAGCGGATCTGGGTCGTGCCGTCGTGGCACGACGCGCCCGATCCCGACGCGCTCGTACTCGAACTCGACCCCGGCCTCGCGTTCGGCACCGGCAGCCACCCGACCACGCGCCTTTGCATGGAATGGCTCGAACAATCGGTGAAGCCCGGCCAGTCGGTGCTCGACTACGGCTGCGGCTCCGGCATTCTCGCGATCCTCGCGAAGAAATGCGGGGCGAACCCCGTCATCGGCATCGACATCGATCCGCAGGCGGTGGAATCGGCACGGCAGAACAGCGAACGCAACCGCGCGGAAGTCACGTACGGGCTGCCCGATGCATGCCCGGACGGCGAATTCGACATCGTCGTCGCGAACATCCTGTCGAACCCGCTGAAGCTGATGGCGTCGATGCTCGCGTCGAAGGTCAAACCGGGCGGGCGCATCGCGCTGTCGGGCGTGCTCGCGCGCCAGGCGGACGAAGTCGCGGCCGTCTATGCGCGCTACATCGACATCTCGGTCTGGCGCGAACACGAAGGTTGGGTCTGCCTTGCCGGAACCCGGCGGGAAAGCCATTAGAATAGCGCTGTCCTTTACTCTGGCCAGCAGGCCGCCCGGCTCGACATGCTTCTTGCGACGCGCTGCCCCCATTGCGAAACCGTCTTCCGGCTGCAGCAGGAACAGCTCTCGCTGCATGAAGGGCTCGTGCGCTGCGGGCATTGCCACGAAGTCTTCAACGCGTCGGAATCGCTCGTTCCCGAGCACGCGCAGCAGCCCGAACCGGCATTGACCGAAACGGCTGCCGCGCCGGAGAACGGCGATGCGCGCCACCAGGCCGCGCCCGCGCGGCTGTTCGCCGCCGACGCGCCGGCCGGATTGCCGTCCGACACCGATTACAAGCCGGAAGGCTGGGACATGTGGGCGCCGTGGCTCGACGCCGGCGTCGATCCGTCGCTGCAGCACAACGTGCAGACCGTGCGCACCGCGCCGCTGGTGCCGCTCGCGCTCCCGTCCACCGAAGCCGGCATCGTTCACCTGTCGGGTACGCCCGCGCCGTTCCCGTCCCCGACCGAGCTCGATGCATCCGCCGACGCCGCGCAACCGGCCGAACCGCATTCGACGCAGACGGAACAGGAAATCGAAGCATCGCCGGCGCCCGTCGTGTCCCCCGTCGAACGCGACCCGCATGAGCCCCGCTTCGTCGCCCACATTCCGTCGGAAGCAGAAACCGCTACCGACGACACCGAACCGGTGGGCAACGCGCACTTCGCGGTACCGGACGACGAGCGCGCGCCGCGCGAACCGCGTTTTGCGTTCGCTCCGGCGCCGGCCGTCACCGTACCCGAAACCGGATCGGAACCCGACGCCGCCGCCCGGCACGACGAAACCCCGGCCGCGGTCACCGACATACCCGCCGCGCCGTTCCCCGCCGCGCCGACCGACGACGATCGCCCGCACTTCGCCGTCACGCGCGAGACGCGCGCGCCGCAGCGGCGCGGGTTGCTCGGCGGCTTTTTCGGCGGCCTCGTCGCCGCGGCACTGGCCTTCCTGCTCGTCGCGCAACTCGCATGGTGGCAGCGCGAGACGCTGATGATCTACTGGCCCGTCACGCAGGGCTGGTTCCGTCAGGCCTGCGCGCCGCTCGGCTGCACGGTCGCGCCGCCGCGCGCGATCGACGGCCTGCGGCTCGACGCGACCGACCTGCGCCAGCTCGACGGCCCGCGCGTGCTCGAGCTGAAGGTGCCGCTGACGAACCGCTACCGCGTCGCGCTCGCGTACCCGTCGCTCGAACTGACGCTGCTCGACGACACCAATCACGTGACCGTGCGCCGCGTGCTCGCGCCGCGCGACTACGTCCGCCCGGGTACGCCGATCGACGCCGGGCTGCCGCCCGGCAAGACGCAGACGATGATCGTCCGCGTCGAAACGACCGGCACACCCGCCTCGAATTTCCGCGTCCAGATCTTCTATCCGTGACGCGCCGCGGC
Source organism: Burkholderia sp. DN3021 (assembly GCF_049805555.1). Taxonomy (NCBI): domain Bacteria; kingdom Pseudomonadati; phylum Pseudomonadota; class Betaproteobacteria; order Burkholderiales; family Burkholderiaceae; genus Burkholderia; species Burkholderia sp. DN3021. The sequence continues at coordinate 26,568 of NZ_JBNCAB010000022.1, forward strand.
GCGCGCCTGCGCGCCCGTCTCAACCCGCGCGCCCGAGCGGCGCGCTATTTCGGAGCACGAACATGAGCAAAGTTACGCTGGGTGGCAACTCGATCGATCTCGCCGGCACGTTCCCGGCCGTCGGCGCCCAAGCCGCCGATTTCAAGCTGGTCGGCAAGGACCTCGCCGACCTGTCGCTCGCCAGCTTCGCCGGCAAGCGCAAGGTGCTGAACATCGTGCCGAGCCTCGACACGCCGACCTGCGCGACGTCGACCCGCAAGTTCAACGAAGCCGCGTCGTCGCTCGACAACACGGTCGTGGTCGTCGTGTCCGCCGACCTGCCGTTCGCCGCCACGCGCTTCTGCACGACCGAAGGCCTCGCGAACGTCGTGACGGCTTCGACGTTCCGCACCGGCCGCGCGTTCGCGAACGCATACGGCGTCGACGTGACGAGCGGCCCGCTGAACGGCCTGACCGCACGTGCCGTCGTCGTGCTCGACGCGCAGGACAAGGTGATCCACGCGGAACTCGTCGGCGAGATCAAGGACGAGCCGAACTACGACGCCGCGCTCGCCGCACTGACGTAAGCTTTCCCCCCGCTGTCCCCTGCCGCGCCGCGCCCTTCGCGCGGCGCTGTCGCGCAGGGCCTTTCATTTCTACAGGAACGCACACCTTGGCTACGCTGATTTGCGGCTCGATCGCCTACGACTCCATCATGACCTTCGAAGGGCGGTTCCGCGAGCACATCCTGCCCGACCAGGTGCACCTCATCAACCTGAGCTTCCTCGTGCCGACGATGCGCCGCGAATTCGGCGGCTGCGCGGGCAACATCGCGTACGCGCTGCACCTGCTCGGCGGCGATGCGCGCATGATGGGGACGATGGGCGCGCTCGACGCGCAGCCGTATCTCGACCGGTTCGATCAGCTCGGCCTGCGCTGCGATCACGTTCGCGTGTTGCCCGACACGTACACGGCGCAAGCGATGATCACGACCGATCTCGACAACAACCAGATCACTGCGTTCCACCCCGGCGCGATGATGCAGTCGCACCTGAACCATGCGGGTGACGCGCCGGACATCAAGCTCGCGATCGTCGGCCCCGACGGCTTCGACGGGATGGTGCAGCACGTGGAAGAGCTCGCCAAGGCCGGTGTGCCGTTCGTATTCGATCCGGGCCAGGGCCTGCCGCTGTTCGACGGCGCGACGCTGCGCCGCAGCATTGAACTTGCGACCTATGTCGCGGTCAACGACTACGAGGCCAAGCTGGTGAGCGACAAAACGGGATGGTCCGAAGACGAAATCGCCAGCCGGGTCGACGCCCTCGTCATTACGCGTGGCGAGCACGGCGCGACCATCCGCCACAAGCAGGGCACGGAGCAGATTCCGGTTGTGCCGGCCGAGCGTGTCGTCGATCCGACCGGCTGCGGCGATGCCTTCCGGGGCGGCCTGCTATACGGTATCGAGAACGGCCTCGACTGGGCAACCACGGGCCGCCTCGCGAGCCTGATGGGTTCGATCAAGATCGCTCACCAGGGGCCCCAGACTTACGTACTGACGCGCGCCGAAATCGACGCGCGCTTCGAGGCTGCATTCGGTTACAGTCTCAAATGAATATTGTGGGAGAGCCAAAATGTTGACGACAAAAAACCTCACGCTCGCGGCCATGCTGACTGCCACGCTGACCCTCGCCGGCTGCTTCACGGCACCCGGTTCGGCAGATGTCTATAGCGTCGGCCAGGCGCAGCGCGAACAGACGGTCCGCATGGGCACGGTCGAAAGCGTCCGTGCGGTGCGCATCCAGTCCGACGGCGGCGGCAGCGCGATCGGCACGCTCGGCGGCGGCGCACTCGGCGCGGTCGCAGGCAGCGCGATCGGCGGCGGCAAGGGATCGATCCTGACGGCAATCGCCGGCGGTCTCGTCGGTGCGGTCGCGGGTAACGCGGTCGGCGAAAACCTCAGCACGGCGAACGGTGTCGAAATCACCGTGCGCCTCGACAACGGCGACCTGCGCTCGATCACGCAGGCAGCAAGCGGCGAAGCGTTCCGCGCCGGCGAGCGTGTGCGGCTGCTGTCGAGCGGCGGCGTCACGCGCGTCACGCACTAACCGGGTACCTCAGCATGCGGCGCAAGCCGCAGTCGAACGCATGTGCGAAGCTGCACATGCGTTTTTTTTCGTCCGTCCTCGCCGCAGCCGGTACATGGGCGAATACGGACGAAAAAAATCCCGCCACCTGAGCCAGATGGCGGGACTGATTGAGTAGCGCTACTCAACCCGCGGACACCACGTGAGTGCCCGGGTGATGCTGGTCAGCCGCGATTACGGACGGCTGCCGGTCGGGAACGGCCATGCCGCTGCCGGGTTGAGCGCGGTCTTCACGCCCGATGCCGGCGCGACCGATGCGGTCGACGCGGTCGTTGCCGGTGCAGCCTTCTTCACGACGGCCTTCTTCGGAGCAGCAGCCTTCTTCGCCGGAGCGGCAGCCTTCTTCGCAGGGGCAGCCTTCTTGGCGGGCGCAGCCTTCTTCGCAGCGGCCTTCTTCGCAGGCGCAGCCTTTTTGGCAGCAGCCTTCTTCGCAGGCGCAGCCTTCTTGGCAGCAGCCTTCTTGGCCGGTGCGGCCTTCTTCGCAGCAACCTTCTTCACTGCGACTTTCTTGGCTGCAACCTTCTTCGCAGCGGCCTTCTTGGCCGGCGCTGCCTTCTTCGCAGCAACCTTCTTCACTGCGACTTTCTTTGCTGCGACCTTCTTGGCTGCAACCTTCTTCGTTGCGACCTTCTTCGCAGCGGCCTTCTTCGCCGGTGCTGCCTTCTTCGCGGCAACCTTCTTCACCGCGACCTTCTTCGCAGCAACCTTCTTCACTGCAGCGGCCTTCTTCGCCGGAGCAGCGGCCTTCTTCGCGACGGTCTTCTTGGCAGCAACTTTCTTAGCAGCCGGTTTCTTCTTGGCGGTAGCCATGTTGTTCTCCTTCAGGTTCAGATGAGAGTCAGTTCAAACTACACCCTTCGTCAAAACCCGCTTCCCGCGGACGCTGTTCAGGACGTGCGCTTCGAAGCGGGCTATTCATCGGCGTACGCGGATACCGCGCGCTTACGCTAATGAATACGGTATGGCGCGCGTGACCACCCGGCCTCGCGCGCCAAATCAAGTCGGTAGCCGGCGCACCTCGCGCCGCTACCCCTAATCGCTTGATCAAGCGGACCGCCACACGGCCGTCCGCTTTATCCGGAGGGAAGTTTGCCCATCCCACTGAAGGGTTCGCAAAGTGCCTGTCGTGTCGTTGTGCCGCTAAGGCACCGGGCATGCTTTGCATCAGGCGTTCTTGCTCCTAAACCTTGGGCCGGGGCCGAGAGGCCGCCGGCTGCTCCATCATGTAACGGGTTCGCTGCTGCGGGTTATTCCCAGGACAGCGCGCCCCCCGTCTGATACTCGATCACACGCGTCTCGAAGAAGTTGCGCTCCTTCTTCAGGTCGATCATCTCGCTCATCCACGGGAACGGGTTTTCCTCGTTCGGGTACAGCGGATCGAGGCCGATCTGCTGGCAACGGCGGTTGCTGATGAAGCGCAGATAGCTCTTGAACATCGACGCGTTCAAACCCAGCACGCCGCGCGGCATCGTGTCCTCGGCGTAGCGGTATTCGAGTTCGACAGCCTGCTTGAACAGCTCGCGAATCTCCGCGCGGAATTCCGCGGTCCAGAGATGCGGGTTCTCGAGCTTGATCTGGTTGATCAGGTCGATGCCGAAGTTGCAGTGCATCGACTCGTCGCGCAGGATGTACTGATATTGCTCTGCAGCACCCGTCATCTTGTTCTGGCGGCCGAGTGCGAGGATCTGCGTGAACCCGACATAGAAGAACAGGCCTTCCATGATGCAGGCGAACACGATCAGCGACTTCAGCAGCTTCTGATCCGCTTCGAGCGTGCCGGTCTTGAAGGCCGGGTCCGTCAGCGTGTGGATGAACGGGATCAGGAATTCGTCCTTCGCGCGGATCGACGCGACCTCGTGGTACGCGTTGAAGATCTCGCCTTCGTCGAGACCGAGCGATTCGACAATATATTGATACGCGTGCGTGTGGATCGCCTCTTCGAACGCCTGGCGCAGCAGGAACTGCCGGCACTCGGGCGCCGTGATGTGGCGGTACGTGCCGAGCACGATGTTGTTCGCCGCGAGCGAATCGGCCGTCACGAAGAAGCCGAGGTTGCGCTTCACGATGCGGCGCTCGTCCTCGGTCAGACCGTTCGGGTCCTTCCACAGAGCGATGTCGCGGGACATGTTGATTTCCTGCGGCATCCAGTGGTTCGCGCAACCGGCCAGATACTTTTCCCACGCCCACTTGTACTTGAACGGCACCAGCTGATTGACGTCAGTCTGGCCGTTGATGATGCGCTTGTCGGCGACATTGACCCGCGCTTCCGAACCGCCGGCGGGAACAGCCGATGCTTGCGGCGGCACCGCAAGATCGCCTTCGAAAATGTCGCGGACCTGATGGGCGGCAGGCGACGCAGCCTGCATTCCGACAGCCACTCCTGCGGGGGCGCGCATCGCATTGTGCTGCGCTCCGCTCGCGGGAGTTACGGCAGTCTTCTCGTCATCCCAGTTGAGCATAAATTCTCACCATCAATTTAGAACGGTTTGTACCATCTTTTCCTGAGCGATAAAAGGGTTCGCTCACGAAAAATCCTTTTTTCGATTCGCGTTGCGACCTCGATACAACACTTTGAGCAACGCATCGTCGTTCATGCAGAGCGCGACGTGTGTCGCGCGTGTATCGCGAGGTGCGCTCGACGCATCGAACGCTGATCGAAACGCGACGTCGTCGGGGATGTTTCGATCGCTTGTCGCTGCCTGCAACGCTGGTGTCGCGTTACAGATTCCTTATCATTTTTTTAGTTGAGAGCGGCGCACACTTCAACCTCGATCGGTCGTCGTGCGCGCCGCACGGCACATCTTCAGGTCAGGCGCGCTGCGTTACTGGCACGCTTCGCATTCGTCGAAGCCCGGATCGCCCGGACGCATCGTGCACACCGGACCGTCGGCCTCGACCGGCGCGAGTGCCGCCGCTGCACCGAGCGCGCCCGACGACGCATCGCCGCCCGCCGCACCGAAGCCGCCTGCCGCGCCTTGCGCGCCGCCGCTGCTCGAACCACCGCTGCCCGCACCACCCGTCGGCACCGCGTTCAGCGCGCCGTGTGCGACCGTCGACTTCTCGACGTGCGTCGCCGCCATCGTGCGGAGGTAGTAGGTCGTCTTCAGGCCGCGCAGCCAGGCGAGCTTGTAGACCTCGTCGAGTTTCTTGCCCGACGCGCCGCCCATGTAGATGTTCAGCGACTGCGCCTGGTCGATCCACTTCTGGCGACGCGATGCGGCTTCGACCAGCCACGTCGGATCGACTTCGAACGCGGTCGCGTAGATCGCGCGCAGGTCGGCCGGGATGCGGTCGATGCGCGACAGCATGCCGTCGAAGTACTTCAGGTCGGCGACCATCACTTCGTCCCACAGGCCGCGTTCCTTCAGGTCGCGAACGAGGAACTCGTTCACCACCGTGAACTCGCCCGACAGGTTCGACTTCACGTACAGGTTCTGGAAGGTCGGCTCGATGCACGCCGACACGCCGATGATGTTCGAGATCGTCGCCGTCGGCGCGATCGCGACACAGTTCGAGTTGCGCATGCCGTGCGCGGCGATCCGCGAACGCAGCGTCGTCCAGTCGAGCGACTCGGACGTGTCGACCTCGACGTAGCCGCCGCGCGCTTCCGTCAGCAGCTTCAGCGTGTCCTGCGGGAGGATGCCGCGATCCCACAGCGAGCCGCGGTAGCTCGAGTAGCGGCCGCGCTCTTCGGCCAGCTCGGTCGACGCGTAGTAAGCGTAGTAGCAGACCGCTTCCATCGAGCGATCGGCGAACTCGACCGCCGCTTCCGACGCGTACGGCGTGCGCAGCAGGTGCAGGCAGTCCTGGAAGCCCATGATGCCCATGCCGACCGGGCGGTGCTTCAGGTTCGAGTTACGCGCCTTCGGCACCGCGTAGTAGTTGATGTCGATCACGTTGTCGAGCATGCGCATCGCGACGCTGATCGTGCGCTTCAGCTTGTCGTGGTCGAGCGCGTAGCTGCCGTCGGCCTGCTTCACCAGGTGCGCGAGCAGGTTCACGGAGCCGAGGTTGCACACCGCGATTTCGGTGTCGCTCGTGTTCAGCGTGATTTCCGTGCACAGGTTCGACGAGTGGACGACGCCGACGTGCTGCTGCGGCGAGCGGATGTTGCACGGATCCTTGAACGTGATCCACGGGTGGCCCGTCTCGAACAGCATGCCGAGCATCTTGCGCCAGAGCTGCTGCGCCGGGATCTTCTTGAACAGCTTGATCTCGCCGCGCGCGACCTTCTCTTCGTAAGCCGTGTAAGCCTTCTCGAAATCGGCGCCGAACTTGTCGTGCAGGTCCGGGCAGGTCGACGGCGAGAACAGCGTCCAGTCGGCGCCTTCCATCACGCGCTTCATGAACAGGTCGGGAATCCAGTTCGCCGTGTTCATGTCGTGCGTACGGCGGCGATCGTCGCCCGTGTTCTTGCGCAGCTCGAGGAATTCCTCGATGTCGAGGTGCCAGGATTCGAGGTACGCGCAGACCGCGCCCTTGCGCTTGCCGCCCTGGTTGACCGCGACGGCCGTGTCGTTCACGACCTTCAGGAACGGGACCACGCCTTGCGACTTGCCGTTCGTGCCCTTGATATGCGAGCCGAGTGCGCGCACGCGCGTCCAGTCGTTGCCGAGACCGCCGGCGAACTTCGACAGCAGCGCGTTTTCCTTCAGCGCTTCATAGATGCCGTCGAGATCGTCCGCGACCGTCGTCAGGTAGCACGACGACAGTTGCGAGCGGTGCGTGCCCGAGTTGAACAGCGTCGGCGTCGAGCTCATGAAGTCGAAGCTCGACAGCACGTTGTAGAACTCGATCGCGCGCGTTTCGCGGTCGATCTCGTTCAGCGACAGACCCATCGCGACGCGCATGAAGAATGCCTGCGGCATTTCGATACGGGTGCCGTCGACGTGCAGGAAGTAGCGGTCGTACAGCGTCTGCAGGCCGAGGTAGCCGAACTGCAGGTCGCGGTTCGCGTCGAGCGCTTCACCGAGGCGCTTCAGGTCGAACTGCAGCAGCTTGTCGTCGAGCAGGCCGGCGTCGACGCCGCGCTTCAGGAACTGCGGGAAGTACTCCGCGTAACGGGTCGACATCTCCGCCTGCAGGACTTCCTCGCCGAGGATCTCGCGGCGGATCGTGTGCAGCAGGATGCGGGCCGTGACCTGGCTGTATGCCGGATCCTTCTCGATCATCGTGCGCGCAGCGAGGATCGCCGAGTCGTAGACCTGGCTCATCGGCACGCCGTCGTACAGGTTCTTCACCGTCTCCGCGACGATCGGCTCAGGGTTAACCGCAGCGCCGAGGCCATCGCACGACGACACGATCAGCGCGCGCAGCGCGTTCATGTCGAGCGGACGCGAGACGCCGTTGTCGACGACGTTGATGCCGATGCTCGACTCGCCGCCTGCCGCCGCTGCTTCCTCGCCCGCATGCTGGCGCTCGAGGTGACGCTTCTCGCGATACAGCACGTACGCACGCGCGACGTTGTGCTCGCCGCCGCGCATCAGCGCGAGTTCGACCTGGTCCTGGATGTCTTCGATATGGAACGTACCGCCGTTCGGGCGGCTGCGCACGAGCGCGCGCACGACGTTGTGCGTCAGCTGTTCGACCTGCTCGCGCACGCGCGCCGATGCCGCGCCCTGCCCGCCGTTGACGGCCAGGAAAGCCTTGGTCACCGCGATCGCGATCTTCGAAGGCTCGAACGACACCACGCTGCCGTTGCGACGGATCACCTTGTAGTCGGCGAACGTGGCTTGCGGCGCGAGCGCTTGCGCGCCCTGTTCGGTCCCGCCGAGCGGACGGCTCGAGGCGCTCTCGTACTGGGACGTCGCGTTGTCGGTGGTTTGCATGTGCAAAGCTCCTGGTGTTGGATGGTGCGGAGAGAACCGCGGATTAAAACGAACGCTGCGCAGTGCGGTGCGCGAGCGGTAAGAGGCGAGCGATGCGTCGGGGAAGCCGGTTCGGTCGATGCGCGACAACCGAGCCGGTCGTGTGCTTCGTCATGTGTACCCCGCCCCGTCGAAATTCGCTGCGCTGAGCGCGACGCTCTGACCGCCCGGCCTGACGCGCCGCCCTGAGAACCCTGTCCGCCGGCGTTGCCCGCCGGCCGGTGCCGCTCGGGTTTCCCCTGCGACACACACTATATCTAGTACAGAACTGCTCAACTGGCACCAAGTATAGTGGACATTCGGACGACGTCCAAACGGATAATTTACGCTGAAGGTCTTGACATCGCTCGCGCGCCGACACGACAAGGCATTGGTCGGAGAAAAAACTTTCTCCGGTCAAAAAACCCCGCGATCAGTGCTGACGGAAAGGAAAGTATTCGGCGGAAAAACCGGCATCGCTCGCGAAGCGTTGCCAATCGAAATGCGGGCCCGGGTCGGTCTTGCGGCCCGGCGCGACGTCCGAGTGCCCCGCGAATGCGTCGACGGGATAACGTGCGGCGAGCGCGCGCGAGAGCGTGGCGAGCATCGCGTACTGCGCGTCGTCGAACGGCACGTCGTCCGCGCCTTCGAGCTCGATGCCGATCGAGAAATCGTTGCAGCGCGCCCGGCCGAAGAACTCGGACGAGCCCGCGTGCCACGCGCGCTCGTCGCACGACACGAACTGCACGAGCTCGCCGCCGCGGCGGATCAGGAAGTGCGCGGACACGCGCACGCCGCGCAGGTGGCTCTGGTAATAGGGGTGCGCATCGCAGTCGAGGCGGTTCAGGAACAGCGCCTCGATCGCGTCGCCGCCGAATTCGCCGGGCGGCAGGCTGATGTTGTGGACGACCACGAGCGTCGGCACCGCCCCCGTGGGCCGCGCCTCGAAGTTCGGCGACGGCGCATGGCGCGCTTCGCGCACCCAGCCGTTCGCGTCGACCGACAACGGCGGCGCGTCGCTCATCGTGCGTCGTGACCGCTCGCGCGCGCGGCGTGGCGCTGTGCGTGCTCGGCGCTGCAGAAGTATTCGCCGCCCGCGACGACGGCGTCGCCCTTCGGCGCATGCACGCCGCATTCGGCACAGCGCACCATCGGCTCGGGCAGCAATCGCGTGTCGCCGTTCGGGCGCGCAGCGCCGGCACCCGGCGCGCCGCCGTCACCCGCGCCGCGGCCGGTGCGTGCCTGCGCGTGCTCCTGGGCCTGGCGCACCTTGCGCGCGAGCCACGAACCGGCGAAGAAGAGAAGAATCAGGAGAAGAATCTGTCGCATCGTAAACCTGCGGTCAAACCACGGAACGGTGCAGCAGCACCTCGAAAACGAACCGGCTGCCGACATACGCGAGCAGCAGCGCGGCGAACGACACGAGCACCCAGCGCGCGGCGCCGCGCCCGCGCCAGCCCGACGTCTTGCGGGCGACCAGCAGGCCGCCGAACATCAGCCACGACAGGATCGCGAACACGGTCTTGTGGTCGAGCCGCAGCGCGCGCGCGTCGACCTGCTCGCTGAACAGGATGCCCGACGCGAGCGTCAGCGTGAGCAGCACGAAGCCGGCGCCGATCAGGCGGAACAGCAGCTTCTCGAGCGTGAGCAGCGGCGGCAGCGTTTCGAGCCAGCTCGCGATCCAGCCCGTCGAGCCGTCGCGCCCGCCGTTGCGCAGCGACTGCAGGCGCCGCTCGACCATCAGCATCAGGATCGCGTGCAGCGCCGCGATCGCGAACAGGCCGTACGCGATGTTCGCGATCAGGAAGTGCAGCTTGAACAGCGGCGCTGCGGCATAAGGAAGCACCCGCACGCCGCCGAACACCAGCGGCAGCAGCGACGCGCCGCACGCGAGCGGCAGCACCAGCAGGCGCAGGCTGTCGAGCGGGAAGAAAAAGCTCTCGATCCAGTAGATGCCGGCGCCGAGCCAGAACATCGCGGACAGCGCGAACGCGAAGCCGAACACCATCGCGTCGTTCGGAAAAATCGTCATGTGGAGCAGCACGCCGTGCGCGACGAGCGCGGCGAACAGCAGCGCGCGGCCCGCCCCGCTCATCCCGGACGCGGCGGACGCGGGAACCGGCACGGCCGGCACGCTCGCGACGAGCGGCGTCGCGCCCTGGCGGTGCGTGCGCCAGCCTGCGACGGCGAGGCCGCCGTACAGGAATGCGGTGAGGGCATACAGTACAATATCCATGTTCGAAGTTTACACTAGGCCCCCTTCCCGCGACGGCTCCCTTTGTTCGGTTCCGTCGCGCCTTCGGGCCCCACTGTCCATCGCTCCCCATGCTCGACAATCTCACTCAACGGATGGCGCGCGTCGTCAAGACGCTGCGCGGCGAGGCCCGGCTCACCGAGGCGAACACGCAGGAGATGCTCCGCGAGGTGCGTCTCGCGCTGCTGGAAGCCGACGTGTCGCTGCCGGTCGTCCGCGAATTCATCGCCAAGGTCAAGGAAAAGGCGCTCGGCGAAGAAGTGATCAGCAGCCTGTCGCCGGGTCAGGCGCTCGTCGGCGTGGTCCAGAAGGAACTGACCGCCGTGATCGGCGGCGACTATGAAGGCAAGGCCGCCGAGCTGAACCTCGCGGTCACGCCGCCCGCCGTGATCCTGATGGCCGGCCTGCAGGGCGCAGGCAAGACCACGACCGTCGGCAAGCTCGCGAAGCTGTTGCGCGAGAAGTACAAGAAGAAGGTGCTGACCGTGTCGTGCGACGTGTATCGCCCGGCCGCCATCATGCAGTTGAAAACGGTGAGCGAACAGGTCGGCGCCGACTTCTTCCCGTCGACGCCGGACCAGAAGCCCGTCGACATCGCGCTTGCGGCCGTCGACTGGGCGAAGCGCCACTACCATGATGTGCTGATCGTCGACACGGCCGGCCGCCTCGGCATCGACGAGGCGATGATGCAGGAAATCGCCGCGCTGCACAGCACGCTGAAGCCGGCCGAAACGCTGTTCGTCGTCGACGCGATGCTCGGCCAGGATGCGGTCAACACCGCGAAGGCGTTCAACGACACGCTGCCGCTCACGGGCGTCGTGCTGACCAAGCTCGACGGCGATTCGCGCGGCGGCGCCGCGCTGTCGGTGCGCCACATCACGGGCAAGCCGATCAAGTTCGTCGGTGTGGCCGAGAAGCTCGACGGCCTCGAGGTGTTCCACCCCGACCGGATGGCAAACCGGATCCTCGGCATGGGCGACATCCTCGCGCTCGTCGAGGAAGCGCAGCGCGGCGTCGACGTGCAGGCCGCGCAGAAGCTCGCCGACAAGGTCAAGAAAGGCGGCGACTTCGACCTGAACGATTTCCGCGCGCAGATCTCGCAGATGAAGAACATGGGCGGCCTGTCGTCGCTGATGGACAAGCTGCCCGCGCAATTCCAGCAGGCGGCGGCCGGCGCCGACATGGGCCAGGCCGAAAAGCAGATCCGCCGGATGGAAGGGATCATCAGCTCGATGACGCCCGCCGAGCGCGCGAAACCCGAGATCATCAAGGCGACGCGCAAGCGCCGCATTGCGGCCGGCGCGGGCGTGCCGGTGCAGGAAGTCAACCGGATGCTGAACCAGTACGACCAGATGCGTACGATGATGAAGAAGCTGAAGGGCGGCAACATGCAGAAGATGATGCGCGGCCTGAAGGGCATGATGCCCGGCATGCGCTGATTCCGCCCGTCGGCCGGCGCGCGGGTTTTTGCTGTAGCGCGCGCCGTCCGTTCTGCTTCATCCTTATTTGTATACCGACTGCCCGCCACCACACATGAACCGCGAAGAAGCCCTCCACATTTTCGACCACTCCGAAGAGATCGTCTCGGCCGACGCCGTCAACGCATCGATCGCCCGGATGGCCGACGCGATCCGCGCCGAGATCGGCGATGCGTTCCCGCTCGTTCTCTCGGTGATGGGCGGCGCCGCGGTGTTTACCGGGATGCTGCTGCCGCATCTCGATTTCCCGCTCGAATTCGACTACATCCACCTGACCCGCTACCGCAACACGACGCAGGGCAGCCCGGAGATGCACTGGCGCGTCGCGCCGCGCGAGTCGGTGAAGGACCGGATCGTGCTCGTGCTCGACGACATCCTCGACGAAGGCGAAACGATGGCCGCGATCCGCGACCGCATCCTCGACATGGGCGCGCAGCGTTTCATGTCGGCCGTGCTGTGCGAGAAGACGCTCGCGAAGGCGAAACCGCTGCACCCCGACTTCTGCGGCTTCTCGGTACCGGACCGCTACGTGTTCGGCTGCGGGATGGATGCGAAGGGCTACTGGCGCAACCTGCCGACGATCCGCGCGCTGACCGCGAACGTCTGATCGCCGCCCTGCCCGCTATATAAAAAAAGCGGCGCTCCGGTTTCCCGGAGCGCCGCTTTTTTTCGTGCCCGCGCCGCCCTACAGCTGGTGCACGAACGCGCGGATGCCGGCCAGCAGCATCTCGACCGAAATCGCGACGAGCACGAGGCCCATCAGCCGCTCGAACGCCGCGACCGTCCGCTCGCCGAGCCACTGCTGGATCCTTTCGGCCAATACCAGCGTGACCGCGCAGACGAGCATCGTGACCGTCAGCGCGCCGACCCACTCGAACATCTTGCCCGGCGCCTGCGACGTCAGCAGCATCACTGTCGCGAGCGCCGACGGCCCGGCGAGTGCCGGAATCGCGAGCGGCACGATGAACGGTTCGCCGCCCGCGCGCGGATCGCTGCCGAGCGCGCCGTCCGGATGCGGGAAGATCATCCGCAGTGCGATCAGGAACAACACGATCCCGCCGCCGAGCCGCAACGACAGGTCGGTAAGGCTCATCATCCGCAGGAAGCGGTCGCCGACCACCATGAAGAACAGCAGGATCACGAACGCGATCCCCACTTCACGCAGGATCAGCTTCACGCGCCGCTCGCGCGGCACGTCCCGCATCGCCGAAATGAACAGCGGAATGTTGCCGAGCGGATCGGTGATCAGCACGAGGAGCACGGTGGCCGACAGGAACGTGTATTCCATCGTGTCCCCCGGTCGCCGCGCTTAGTGCGCGAGCGCGGCGCGGATCTTCTCCGCGACCGTCGCCGCAGCCGCGTCGGCCGGCAGCAGCGTCGCTTCGGCGTCGCGGCGGCCCTGGTACTCGATCTTGCCTTCCTTCAGGCCGCGCTCGCCGATCACGAGGCGATGCGGCACGCCGATCAGCTCCCAGTCGGCGAACATCACGCCCGGGCGCTCGCCGCGGTCGTCGAGGATCACGTCGATGCCGGCCGCGGCGAGTTCCGCGTACAGCTTGTCGGCGGTCTCGCGCACCATTTCGCTGCGGTCATAGCCCATCGGACACAGCACGACCTCGAACGGCGCGATCGACTCCGGCCAGATGATGCCGCGATCGTCGAAGTTCTGTTCGATCGCCGCGCCGAGAATGCGCGTGACGCCGACGCCGTAGCAGCCCATCAGCATCGGCTGCGGCTTGCCCGATTCGTCGAGGAACGTCGCGCCCATCGCTTCCGAGTACTTGGTGCCGAGCTGGAACACGTGGCCGACCTCGATGCCGCGGCAGATGTCGATCACGCCCTTGCCGTCCGGCGACGGGTCGCCCTTCTGCACGTTGCGCACGTCGGCAACGTCCGGCTCCGGCAGGTCGCGGCCCCAGTTCACGCCCGCGATGTGATAGTCGACCTCGTTCGCGCCGACGACGAAGTCGCTCATGTTCGCGACCGTGCGGTCCGCGATCACCTTCACGGGCTTCTTCGTGCCGACCGGGCCGAGGTAGCCCGGCGGCGTGCCGAACCACTCGACGATTTCCTGCTCGGTCGCGAAGCGGTGGTTCTTCAGGCCCGGCAGCTTCGACACCTTGATCTCGTTCAGGTCGTGGTCGCCGCGCAGCATCACGAGCCAGATGGTCGGCTCGGTGCCTTCGTTGTCGGTCGCGAGCACGATCGACTTGATCGTGCGCTCGAGCGGGATGGCCAGCAGTTCGGCGACGGCTTCGCATTTCGCCTTGCCCGGCGTCGCGACCTTTTCCATCGCTTCAGCCGGCGCCGCGCGCTCGGCAATCAGCGGCAGCGCTTCGGCCGCCTCGATGTTCGCCGCGAACTCGGACGTCGGGCAGTAGGCGATCGCGTCCTCGCCGGTGTCGGCGATCACGTGGAACTCGTGCGAGAAGTTGCCGCCGATCGAGCCGCTGTCGGCCGCGACCGCGCGGAATTCGAGGCCGAGGCGCGTGAAGATGCGCACGTACGCGTCGTACATCTTGCGATACGACTCGTTCAGACCGGCCGCATCCTTGTCGAACGAATACGCGTCCTTCATGATGAATTCGCGGCCGCGCATCACGCCGAAGCGCGGACGGATCTCGTCGCGGAACTTCGTCTGGATCTGGTAGAAGTTCACCGGCATCTGCCGGTAGCTCTTGATCTGGTTGCGCGCGATGTCGGTGACAACTTCCTCGTGCGTCGGCCCGATCACGAAATCGTTGTCCTTGCGGTCCTTGAAGCGCAGCAGCTCGGGGCCGTACTGTTCCCAGCGGCCCGATTCCTGCCACAGCTCGGCCGGCTGCACGGCCGGCATCAACAGCTCGATGGCGCCCGCCCGGTTCATTTCCTCGCGCACGATCGCCTCGACCTTGCGAATCGAACGCAGGCCGACCGGCAGGTAGTTATAGATGCCGCCGGCGACGCGGCGGATCATGCCGGCGCGTACCATCAGCTTGTGGCTGACGATCTCTGCGTCGGCGGGTGCTTCTTTCAGGGTGCCGATAAAGAAACGGGAAGCTTTCATGCGGACGGTTCCAAAAACGGCGCCCCCAGGCGGGGCGCCCGAAAAAGTTTCAAGGTGAAAAAGCTGCGCGCGACGAACGACGATGGCGCAGATGACGTAGCAGACTAATCAGGGACAATTCAGCCGGTGCGCCCCGCGCGGATTCGCTCCGTCACGGTGCGCAGCGCCCGTTATCTGTTTATAATCAAAGCAATTTTAAAGGATTCGAAGGTGGTTGTATGCTGGATCGTGAAGGCTTTCGCCCGAACGTCGGCATCATCCTCTTGAACGCGCGCAACGAGGTGTTTTGGGGCAAGCGGCTCCGCGAGCACTCCTGGCAGTTTCCTCAAGGTGGGATCAAGTACGGCGAGACCCCCATGCAGGCGATGTACCGGGAACTGCACGAGGAAACGGGCCTGCATCCGGAACACGTCAAGATAATCGGCCGCACTCGCGACTGGTTGCGTTACGAGGTGCCTGACAAGTTCATCAAACGCGAAGTACGCGGTCATTACCGCGGCCAGAAGCAGATCTGGTTCCTGCTGCGGATGGTTGGACGCGATTGCGACATTTGCTTGCGCGCGACCGATCACCCGGAGTTCGATGCGTGGCGCTGGAACGAGTACTGGGTGCCGCTCGATGCGGTGATCGAGTTCAAGCGGGATGTCTATCAGTTGGCGCTGACGGAACTGTCGCGCTTCCTGCGCCGCCCGGCGCAGCGAGCCGAAAAGCCGCGCGGGCCGCGTCTGTCGCGCTATCCGCGCGTCATCGGCGCACAGGCCCAGCAGACGTTGACGATTGTCGACACATCGGTAGTCTGTTCGGAGATCGAAGTGGAAGCGGGCACGCTCGACGAGATGCCGCCCCACGTGATCGTCGGCAAATGACGAGTCGGACTGCATGACCGGGCGCGACCTTGGTGTCGCGCCCTTTTTTTACGAGGAATGCATATTGAAAGCGATTGCTCTCGCGCTCGCATCGATTGCCGCAGCGGCCATGCTGGCCGGTTGCGCGAATTCGAAGACGCCGACCAACAAGGATGACAGCGAGTTCGTGTATCTGCTGGACCGCCAGGGCACCTGGAAGGAAAACGCGGTCGACACGCTGCCGCCGCTGCCGCAGACGGGCGACCTGCTGCCGTTCAACGTATCGCAGAACACGCCGCTCAAGTTCTTCGTCGACGCGAAGTCGCTCGCGGTCGGCACCGATGGCGTCGTGCGCTACGCCGTCGTCGTCACGAGCCCGGCCGGCGCGCGCAATGTGAACTACGAAGGCATCCGCTGCGACACCTACGAATGGCGGCAGTACGCCGGCCTGAATGCGGAACACGACGGCTGGGACCGCACGGTCGAGAACGACTGGCGGCGCATCGAGAACGGCGAACTGAATGCGTACCACTCGTCGCTCTATCAGGACTACTTCTGCGCGAACAAGATGCCGCAAGGCTCGACCAAACAGATCCTGGAGAACATCCGGTTTCACCGCACCGCGATGAGCCAGCTGCGCTGACGGTACGCGGCACGAGCCGCCTGCTCCGTCCTGCACCATGCAAAAAGCCCGCATCACGCGGGCTTTTTATTTGGCTGCCGGATCCGGAGCGGACAGTCACACCAGCACGAGGTTGTCGCGATGGATCAGTTCAGGCTCCAGCATGTATCCGAGCACGGTCTCGATCTCGCCGCTCGGCTTGCGCTGAATCAGCTTCGTTTCCGCGCTGCTGTAGTTCGTGAGCCCACGCGCCACTTCGCGCCCGTCGGGGCCGACACACGCGATCACCTCGCCGCGCGCGAACGCACCCTGCACGCCGGTCACGCCGATCGGCAGCAGGCTCTTGCCGCCGGCCGTCAGTTTCTCGACCGCGCCGGCATCGATCACGACATGGCCGCGCACCTGCAGGTGATCGGCCATCCATTGCTTGCGCGCCGCCATCCGCGCGGTACGTGCGATCAGTTGCGTGCCGATCGCCTCGCCGGCCGCCAGACGCACGAGCACGTCGGACTCCCGACCGCTCGCGATCACGGTGTTCGCGCCGCTGTGCGCCGCACGCTTCGCCGCGAGAATCTTCGTCAGCATCCCGCCGCGGCCGAGGCTCGAGCCCGCACCGCCCGCCATCGCCTCGAGTTCCGGCGCACCGGCATTGGCCTCGGCGACGAGCGTCGCGTTCGGATCCTTGCGCGGATCGGCCGTGAACAGCCCCGACTGGTCGGTCAGGATGATCAGTGCATCGCCTTCGATCAGGTTCGCGACGAGCGCACCGAGCGTGTCGTTGTCGCCGAACTTGATTTCGTCGGTAACGACCGTGTCGTTCTCGTTGATGATCGGCACGACGCCGAGCCGCAGCAGCGTGAGCAGCGTCGAACGCGCATTCAGGTAACGTTCGCGGTCCGCCAGGTCGGCGTGCGTGAGCAGGATCTGCGCGGTGCGGATGTCGTGTTCGGTGAAACGGCTCTCATACACCTGCGCGAGCCCCATCTGGCCGACTGCGGCGGCGGCCTGCAGCTCGTCGATTTCGCGCGGCCGCTTGCTCCAGCCGAGCCGCTGCATCCCTTCGGCAATCGCGCCCGAACTGACGAGCACGACTTCCTTGCCCTGAGCGCGCAGCGCGGCAATCTGGGCAGCCCAGCGGCCGATTGCAGCATGATCGAGCCCTTTGCCGTCGTTGGTCACGAGGCTGGAGCCCACCTTCACCACCAATCGCTTCGAATCCGCGATGATCGAACGCATCCTGCACTGCCTCCTGTATCTGATGCCTGCCCGGCCGGGCGCGATTGAACACCGACGCCGGGCGGCACGCCCGGCACGTTCCGGAACCGCTCAGGCGTCGTCGCCCGGCACTGCACCGCCGTTCGCAGGCGGCGCATCGCGGAAACGCACGTCCGCCGCGAGATCTTCCGCTTCCGCCGCGCGATGCGCGTCCGAATGCTCGGACAGGTAATCGTAGATCGCGTAGCACAGCGCTTCGCAGCCCTGCCCCGTCAGCGCCGAAATCTCGAACACGGGGCCGTCCCAACCGAAGCGGTCGAGGAAATCCGCGACGCGCGCCTCGCGCTCGTCTTCCGGCACCATGTCGAGCTTGTTGAGCACGAGCCAGCGCGGCTTCTCGTAGAGCGCCTCGTCGTACTTGCGCAGCTCGCCGACGATCGCGGTCGCTTCCGCGACCGGATCGACGCTTTCGTCGAACGGGGCGAGATCGACAAGATGCAGCAGCACGCCGGTGCGCTGCAGGTGACGCAGGAACTGATGCCCGAGGCCCGCGCCTTCGGCTGCGCCCTCGATCAGCCCCGGGATGTCGGCGATCACGAAGCTCTTGCTCGGGCCGACGCGCACCACGCCGAGATTCGGCGCGAGCGTCGTGAACGGGTAGTCGGCGATCTTCGGCCTCGCGTTCGACACCGACGAGATGAACGTCGACTTGCCCGCGTTCGGCATGCCGAGCAGGCCGACATCGGCGAGCACCTTCAGCTCGAGCTTCAGCATGCGCCGCTCGCCGGGCTTGCCGTCCGTCTTCTGACGCGGCGCGCGGTTCGTGCTCGACTTGAAATGCAGGTTGCCGAGGCCGCCGGCGCCACCCTGTGCGAGCATCACCTGCTGGTCATGCTCGGTCAGGTCGGCGATCAGCTCGCCGGTATCCATGTCGCTGATGATCGTGCCGACCGGCATGCGCAGCGTGACGTCGTCGCCGCCCTTGCCGTAGCAATCCGAGCCGCGACCGTTTTCGCCATTGCGCGCCAGGTGCTTCTTCGCGTAACGGTAGTCGATCAGCGTGTTGATGTTGCGGTCGGCGATCGCGTAGACGCTACCGCCCCGGCCGCCGTCGCCGCCGTCCGGCCCGCCGAACGGGACGAATTTCTCGCGGCGCATCGACGCGCTGCCATCGCCTCCGTCGCCGGCGATGACTTCGATTCGTGCTTCGTCAATGAACTTCATTCGTCACTCCGCCCAGTATTTCCGCTATTGTGCCGCGCGCCGGCGCGCTTGAACAATCTGCCGTTCGGCCGATCGTACGCCGGTTGCACGACGGTCGCCGGAACGCACATGCGCCCGGCGGCCAAATAAAAAAGGCCCCGCGAAGACTGCGGGGCCTTTCGGCTCGAAGCCCGTGGGTGCCTGAACTTAGGCAGCCGCCGGGACGACGATGACCAGATGCTTCTTGTCCGCGCCCTTGGTCGCGAACTTCACGTGACCGTCGACCAGCGCGAACAGG
This sequence comes from Burkholderia sp. DN3021, assembly GCF_049805555.1. Taxonomy (NCBI): domain Bacteria; kingdom Pseudomonadati; phylum Pseudomonadota; class Betaproteobacteria; order Burkholderiales; family Burkholderiaceae; genus Burkholderia; species Burkholderia sp. DN3021. The sequence continues at coordinate 45,498 of NZ_JBNCAB010000022.1, forward strand.
GTGTGATCCTTGCCCATGCCGACGTTCTCGCCTGCGTGCATGCGCGTGCCGCGCTGACGCACGATGATGCCGCCGGCATTGATTGCCTGGCCGCCGTACACCTTCACGCCGAGACGTTTCGACTCGGAGTCGCGGCCGTTCCGGGAAGAGCCGCCTGCCTTTTTGTGTGCCATCTGATTGCTCCTTAACCGAGGCGCTTACGCGTTGATCGCGTCGATGCGCAGCTCAGTGTAGTTCTGGCGGTGGCCGCCGTGCTTTTGGTAGTGCTTCCGGCGACGCATCTTGAAGATGGTGACCTTGGCGTGACGACCGTGCGACACAACGGTGGCCTTGACGGAAGCCCCACTGACCAGCGGCGTACCGAACTTAATCGATTCGCCTTCGCCCACTGCGAGAACCTGGTCGAGCGTGATTTCAGCGTCAATGTCAGCCGGTATCTGTTCTACTTTGAGTTTTTCGCCAACGGCAACCTTGTACTGCTTGCCGCCGGTTTTTATGACCGCGTACATTGAGAACCTCACTCTGGATCCAATTTCTCCGCACACCACGCGCGGAAAACGCGTGATTATACATGGGGTTAGCACCGAAGTCAAAACCGATCGACGATTGCCGCGCAGCGGCCTCGGCCGGACGGCCAAAATCGCTGCTGCGGCACGTCCGACAGACCGGGATATCTCGGATTCGACTTATAATCCGCGGCATCACCCAATTCCATCATCATGTCGTCGTCCACCGCCTCCCCCACCCTCAGCGCCGCCCACCTGCTCGCTCCGATCACCAGCGACATGGAGCAGGTGAATCGCGTTATCCGGCAAAGCCTCGCGTCCGACGTGCTGCTGATCAACCAGATCGCCGAGTACATCATCGGCGCGGGCGGCAAGCGGCTGCGTCCGGCGTTGCTGCTGCTCGTCGCCGGCGCGCTCGGCGAGACGTCGCACCAGCGGCACGTGCTGGCCGCCGTCGTCGAGTTCATCCATACGGCCACGCTGCTGCATGACGACGTCGTCGACGAATCCGAGCTGCGCCGCGGCCGCCAGACCGCCAACGCGCTGTTCGGCAACGCGGCGAGCGTGCTGGTAGGCGATTACCTCTATTCGCGCTCGTTCGAAATGATGGTCGGCGTCGGCAAGATGCGCGTGATGGAGATCCTGTCCGAAGCGACGACGATCATTTCCGAAGGCGAGGTGCTGCAGCTCCTCAACATGCACGACGCGGACGTCGACGAAACGCGCTACATGCAGGTGATCCGCTACAAGACGGCCAAGCTGTTCGAGGCGTCGGCGCGCCTGGGCGCGGTGCTCGCCGGCGCCGATGCGCCGACCGAAGCCGCCGCCGCCGAATACGGCCGCCGGATCGGCACCGCGTTCCAGATCATGGACGACTGGCTCGACTACGCGGGCACCGTCGAGGCGATGGGCAAGAATGCCGGCGACGACCTGCGCGAAGGCAAGCCGACGCTGCCGCTCATCTACTTGATCGAACGCGGCACGCCGGAACAGTCGGCGCTTGCACGCGAGGCGATCGAACAGGGCGGCACCGATCGCTTCGACACGATTTTCGAAGCGATCACGCGTTCGGGCGCACTGGATCACACGCTCGAATGCGCACGCCAGGAAGCGCAGGCGGCAGCGGCAGCGATCGCCGCGTTCCCCGATTCGATCTATAAGGAGAGCCTGCTCGCGCTGTGCTCGTACTCGACGTCGCGGCAGTCGTAAACGCATTGCGTGCGTCGTCGCCACTGCTGCGACGACGCACGTTCGACACGGTGCGATTCCCCCGTCTCGAAAAATTTCTTCGCCAAGGCATTCCATTTTCGAAGAAACGTCGTTATAGTTATGTTCTTGCTCGACGACGCAGCGGTCTTGAAGAAGACTGCGAAATCGGAAGAGTCCAAATCGGGGTGTAGCTTAGCCTGGTAGAGCGCTACGTTCGGGACGTAGAGGCCGGAGGTTCGAATCCTCTCACCCCGACCAGGTTTGTAAAAAACCGTGCACTGCGTGCACGGTTTTTTTTCGTCCGGCCGTTGCGGGCCCATCGTGTCGCGCACGACACATCGCGGTCGCCGGCCTCTGCTATATTCCCTCCATCCCTGTCCTTCACTGCCCTTTCCGACGCGTGGACCAAATTCCCTTATGGGCGCAAATCGGCGCCGTCTTCCTGCTTCTCCTCTGTTCCAGCTTCTTCTCCATTTCCGAGACCGCGATGATGGCGCTCAATCGCCATCGGCTGAAGCATCTCGCCGGCCAGGGCGCACTCGGCGCGAAGACCACCCAGGGGCTTCTCACGCGTACTGACCTGCTGCTCAGCGTGATCCTGATCGGCAACAACCTGTTCAACACGATCATCCCGGTCCTGACGACGTCGCTCGCGCTCCATACGTTCGGCCGCAACAATCTCGCGCTGTCGATCGCGACCGGCATCGTCGCGTTCCTGATCATCGTGTTCGCGGAGATCGCGCCGAAGATCGTCGGCGCGACCTTCCCCGAACGCATCGCCCTGCCCGCGAGCCTCGTGATCGCGCCGCTGATGCGCGTGTTCAAGCCGGTCGTCTGGTTCGTCAACGCGCTCGCGAACGGCGTGCTGTGGGTGCTGCGCATCAACACGAAGAAGGGTCGCGACCAGCGGATGTCGGCCGACGAACTGCGGGCCATCGTGCTCGAGTCGAGCAGCTTCATGCCGACCAAGCACCGCAGCATCCTGCTCAACCTGTTCGACCTCGAGAACATCACGGTCGACGACGTGATGGTGCCGCGCCGCCAGATCGAATCGCTCAACTTCCATGCGCCGCTCGACGACGTCCTGCACCAGCTCGAAACCTGCTATCACAATCGGCTTGTCGTCTACGAAGGCGACATCGACAAGGTGCTCGGCGTGCTGCACGTGCGCAAGACGCTGACCGCGCTGCACAACCAGGAGTTCGACCGCGAAACGCTGCGCTCGCTGCTCGCCGAGCCGTACTACGTGCCGTCGGGCACGCCGGTGGTTCAGCAACTCCAGTATTTCCAGGAGACCCGGCAGCGGACCGCGCTCGTCGTCAACGAATACGGCGAGCTCGAAGGGCTCGTCACGCCCGAAGACATCATCGAGGAGCTGATCGGCGAATTCACGACGTCGATGCCGCGCAGCGAACGCGCGGGCGGCTGGGACGAGAACGGCGAATGCATCGTCACGGCCGGCATGCCGCTGCGCGAACTGAACCGCTGGCTGCACCTGAAGCTGCCGACCGACGGGCCAAAGACGCTGAACGGGCTGATTCTCGAAACCCTCGAAGAAATTCCGGAAGACGACGTGTGCCTGAAAATCGGCGACGTGATGCTCGAGGTGATGCGCAGCGACGACCAGGCCGTGCGCACCGTCAAGCTCTTCAAGCCGCGCGGCACGCGCACCGCACGCACCGCATTACGCTAGCCGAACGGCCGACTGCCGGCACCGCCCGCAATGCGCGACCATCTGCAGGTCACGTTCAACAGGCGGCCGACGCGCCGGCTCACATGCATTTCCCTCCTCCCGGGGCGCCGCTGCGCACGCAGCAGCCGCCCGCCCACTCCGATGCGTCGCCCGCCGCCGCACCACACGCGCTCGACGCGGCCCAGCTCGACGACGCACCGGCCGTACGGCTGCTGACCGACACGCTTCACGCGGCACGCGTGCGCGACGCATCCGACATCCACGTCGAACCGTTCGAAGCCGGCTGGCGCATCCGCCTGCGCATCGACGGCGTGCTGCACGAACATGCGCGGCCGCCGTTACACCTGCGCGACGCGCTCGTCACGCGGATCAAGGTCCTCGCGCGCATGGACATCGCCGAACGACGGCTGCCGCAGGACGGCAGGCTGCGCATCGCGATCGACGGCGGCACGCGCGGCGACTACCGCGTCAGTTCGCTGCCCACGCTGTTCGGCGAAAAGCTCGTGCTGCGTCGCCTCGAAACGCTGCCGCCCGATCTGACGCTCGCCCGCCTCGGCTTCGACGCGCAGCAGGCAGCAGCGATGGAAGCCGCAATACGCGCACCGCACGGCCTCGTGCTCGTCACGGGCCCGACCGGCAGCGGCAAGACGCTGTCGCTCTACTGCGCGCTGCAGATGCTCGATCGCGACGCGCACAACGTCTGCACGGTCGAGGATCCCGCCGAGATCCAGCTCGACGGGATCAGCCAGGTCGGTGTCGCCGAAAAGGCTGGGCTCACGTTCGCGACGGCGCTGCGCGCGCTGCTGCGACAGGATCCGGACATCATCATGGTCGGCGAGATTCGCGATGCGGAGACGGCCGACGTCGCGATCAAGGCCGCGCAGACCGGCCATCTCGTGCTGTCGACGCTGCACACGAACGACGCGCCGGCCGCCGTCGCGAGGCTGCTCGACATCGGCGTCGCGCCGTACAACCTCGCGGCCGCGCTGCACCTCGTCACCGCGCAGCGCCTCGTCCGGCGCTTGTGCGTCGCGTGCCGCATGCACTCGGACGCACCGGCGCGCGTGCTGCGTGAAGCCGGCTGCGACGCGGCGGCCCTGGCAGCCGGATGGCGGCCGTTCGTCGCGCGCGGCTGTTCCGCGTGTCACGGTATCGGCTATCGCGGCCGCATCGGCCTGCATCAGACGATGCCGGTATCGCCCGCGCTGACGGAACGCATCGTCGCGCGGGCGAGCGTCGGCGAACTCGCGCAATGCGCGGCGGCCGAAGGCGTGCGCAATCTGCGCGACGCGGCCTTCGCGCGCGTCCGGGACGGCACGACGAGCATCGCGGAAGCCGTCGCCGCGACACCGGTGGCCTGAGCATGCGCACACCACCGCGCGAAACCCGCTTCGCGTGGCGCGGCCGCCGCCGTGACGGCACGCCACGCGGCGGGACCGTCATCGCCTTCGACGCCGCGGCTGCGCGCGCCGCGCTCGCGCGCGACGGCATCGCGGTGCTGTCGCTCGACGTCCGCGGGCCGGCCCGGCCGCCGACGGCCGGCGCGCGCGACATCACGCGTTTCACGCGCCAGCTCGCGAGCCTGCTGCAGGCCGGGCTGCCGCTCGCGCCGTCGCTCGAGATGCTCGCGCGCACGCGCACGCGCGACGGCGTGCCGCGCATCGCCGCGGGTCTCGCCCGCGAGATCGTCGGCGGGCAGCGCTTCGCCGATGCGCTCGCCCGCTATCCCGCGCAGTTCGGCACGCTGTATCGCCAGCTGATCGAGGTCGGCGAAGCGTCCGGCTCGCTCGGCATCGTGCTGACACGGGTCGCGGAACACCGCGAGCGCGCCGACGCGCAGTGGCGCAAGCTGCGTGCCGCGCTCGCGTATCCGGCAGCCGTCATCCTGTTCGCGCTCGCGATCTCGGCTGCGTTGATGGTGTGGGTCGTGCCGACGTTCCGGCAGATCTTCGACGGATTCGGCACCGCACTGCCGGCGCCGACCCGCGCACTGCTTGCGCTGTCCTCCGCGCTGTCGGCGTGGGGCGGCGTGCTCGTGGCCGTTGCCGCGGCAACGGGGCTTGCCGCTCATCACGCGCTTCGGCGCTCGGCGCCGCTGCGCCATGCGCTCGCGCGACGCCTGCTGCACGCCCCGCTCGCAGGCAGCGCGCTCACGCGGTTCGCAGCCGCACGCTGGTGCCGCTCGCTTGCGACGCTGCTCGGCGCCGGCGTGCCGCTCGCCGATGCCTTCGCCACACTCGAGCGCACGGCCGGCCATCCGGTGTTCGAGCGGGCCACCGCGCACATCGCGGCACGCGTGCTGCGCGGCGCGCGTCTCGCCGACGCGATGCAGTCGGCTGGCTGCTTTCCGGACGACGTCGTGCAGCCGATCGCCGTCGCCGAGGAGACCGGCACGCTCGACACGATGCTCACCGACCTCGCCGCGCTGTGCGAACGCCAGCTCGACGCGCGTCTCGATACGCTCGCGGCGCTCGGCGAACCGCTGATCGTCGTCGTACTGGGTGCACTCGTCGGCGGCCTCGTGATCGCGATGTACCTGCCCATCCTTCAGCTCGGCAACGTGGTGTAGCATCGCAACCGATTCTGTCGCCTTTTAGTCCGAACCTTGAGCCTCATGACGCCAGCCCCCCTGTCCGCCGTTCCCGATTCGCCCGAGAGCACGCTGCTCGCGCTGGCGATGCTGCCGCCCGCGTTGCAGTATGCGTTCGCGGTCGTCATCGGCCTTTGCGTCGGCAGCTTCCTGAACGTGGTCGTGCACCGGCTGCCCGTGATGATGCAGCGCGCATGGCAGGCCGAGATCGCCGAAGCAACCGGCAACGCCACCACCGCCCCCGACGACGGTTATCCGCCGCGCTACGATCTGTGGCACCCGCGCAGCGCATGTCCGCATTGCGGCCACGTGCTGCGCGCATGGGAAAACATCCCGCTCTTCAGCTACCTGATATTGCGCGGACGCTGCCGCCGCTGCGGCCACGCGATCGGCATCCGTTATCCGCTCGTCGAACTCGCGTGCGCGCTGCTCGCCGCCGGCTCGCTCGCCGCGTTCGGCCCGACCGTCGCGGCGCTTGCCGCCTTCGCGCTGTGCACCGCGCTGCTGGCGATGAGCGCGATCGATATCCGCACCGGCTACCTGCCCGATTCGATGACGCTGCCGCTCCTGTGGGCCGGGCTCGTGCTGAACCTCGGCGGCACGTTCACGTCGCTACGCTCCGCCGTGATCGGCGCAATGGCGGGCTACCTGTTCCTGTGGTCGATCTACTGGCTGTTCAAGTGGTTGCGCGGCATCGAGGGCATCGGCTTCGGCGACCTGAAGCTGCTCGCTGCGCTCGGCGCATGGATGGGGTGGGCCGCACTACCGCAGGTCGTGCTGTTCGCCGCGGTGACGGGCGCGATCGTCGGGCTCGTCGCGACCTGGCGCGGCCGCATGCGCTTCGAGGAGCCGATTCCGTTCGGCCCGTTCCTCGCGGCGGGCGGCGTCGCGACGCTGTTTTTCGGCACCCCTTTCTACGCGGCGCTCGGAGGCTGACATGTTCGCAGTAGGACTCACCGGCGGCATCGGCAGCGGCAAGACGACCGTCGCCGACCTGTTCGGCGCCCGCGGCGCATCGCTCGTCGATACCGATCTGATCGCCCACCGCATCACCGCGCCGGGCGGCCTCGCGATGCCAGCGATCGAACAGGCATTCGGCCGCGGCTTCGTTGCCGCGGACGGTTCGCTCGATCGCGCGAAGATGCGCGCACTGATTTTCAGCGACGACGACGCGCGCCGGCGTCTCGAAGCGATCACGCATCCGCTGATCCGCGCGGAAACCGATCGCGACGCGCGCGAAGCGCAGGGCCCGTACGTGATGTTCGTCGTGCCGCTGCTCGTCGAGTCGGGCAACTGGAAGGCGCGCAGCGATCGCGTGCTCGTCGTCGACTGCCCGGTCGAGACGCAGATCGCGCGCGTGATGCAGCGCAACGGGTTCACGCGCGAGCAGGTCGAGGCGATCATCGCGAGACAGGCGACGCGCGAAGCCCGTCTCGCGGCGGCCGACGACGTGATCGTCAACGACGCGACGACGCCCGATGCGCTCGCCGCGCAGGTCGATGCACTGCACCAACGCTACCTCGGTTTCGCGGCCGCCGCGCACTGACCCTCGTGCGCGATCGTGATGGCGTACGAAATTGGTGCGTTGCTAGGGTAGAGAGTGAGCATTAGAATGTGCTGCATTGTTTCAATTCCTACCCTAGAGGCGAGCGCGCTTGATTCTTTACGAGTATCCGTTCAACGAGCGAATTCGCACGCTGCTGCGCCTCGAAGACCTGTTCGAGCGCTTCGCGTTCTTTTTGGCTCAGGAGGACCCGCGTGAACACCACGTCGCGCTGACGACGATGTTCGAAATCGCCGAGGTAACCGGCCGCGCGGACCTGAAATCGGATCTGATGAAGGAGCTCGAACGTCAGCGCCAGACGCTCGCCCCCTTTCGCGGCAATCCGGGCATCGAGCAGAATGCGCTCGAAGCCGTGCTCGGCGAAATCGAGCAGACGCTCGCGAATCTCGCGCAGATGCAGGGCAAAACCGGGCAGCACCTCATCGACAACGAGTGGCTCGCCAGCATCCGCAGCCGCGCGGTGATTCCCGGCGGCACCTGCAAGTTCGACCTGCCGTCGTACTACGCGTGGCAGCAATGGCCCGCCGAGCAGCGGCGCCAGGACATCGCGAAGTGGATCATGCCGATGCTGCCGCTGCGCGACGCCGCGTCGATCGTGCTGCGCCTCGCGCGCGAATCAGGCCAGGCGTCGAAGGTCATGGCGATGCAGGGCAGCTACCAGCAGATGCTGTCCGGCCGCACGTACCAGTTGATGCAGGTGCGCGTGCCGCCGGAGTTGCGCGTCATTCCCGAAGCGAGCGCGAACAAATACATGCTGTGGGTACGGTTCACCATGCAGGACGGCGATGTGCGGCCGCGCGCGGTGGACATCGACGTGCCGTTCCATCTGACACTGTGCAATCTGTAACGGCCGCGTGCCGGATCGACGCTTTCGTATGACTACCGTTGTGAAATGCCCGTCGTGCGGCGCCGAAGTGCGCTGGACACCTGAAAATCAGTTCCGCCCGTTCTGTTCGGCCCGCTGCAAGCAGCTCGACCTCGGCGCCTGGGCTGCGGAAAAGTACCGGATCGGCGGTACGTCCGACGAAGGCCCTTCGTCGGAAGAAGACGGCACGGACGACCGCCGCGACAGTTGAGCGGCGCGCGGCACCGCCCGCAGGCGATATGGCCCGCCTTTCAGGCAGGCCGCCGCGGCATCAGTGCGACGCCGCTTCCTTTTCGAGCAGTTCGAGCACCGGCAGCGCCGCCGGCAGCAGCGGCGCAACGTCGACCGGCAGTTGCTGCCATACGAACGCCTGCCCTTCCTTGCTGTGCGGCTCGCCGGTCCAGCCCGTCACCTTGCAGAAATAAAGCCGCACGTACGCATGCGGATAATCGTGTTCGAGCGTGTGCCAGCGGTGGCTGGCCGTGACAACGATGCCGAGCTCCTCGTGCAGTTCGCGCGCCAGCGCGTCCTCGACGCTTTCGCCGGCCTCCAGCTTGCCGCCCGGAAACTCCCAGTAGCCTTCATACGGCTTGCCCTGCAGCCGCTGCGCGAGCAGGTACCGGCCATCCGGCTGCACCATCACCCCGACCGCGACTTCCGTCACCTTGCGGCCATCCGGCGCGCGCACGGCGCCCTGTGCGAGATCCGTGCTCATGCCTGCTCCTTGCGACCCGACCAGTCACGCGCGAATTGCCACGCAACGCGTCCCGACCGCGAACCGCGCTCGAGCGCCCATACGAGCGCGTCGCCGCGCGCGGACTCGATCTCCGCATCCGCGCAGCCGAAATGACGCAGCCAGTGCGCGACGATACCGAGGTAGTCGTCCTGCTTGAACGGATAGAAGCTGACCCACAGGCCGAAGCGCTCCGACAGCGAGATCTTCTCCTCGACGACTTCGCCGGGATGAATCTCGCCATCCGGGAGATGCTTGTACGACTCGTTGTCGCTCATGTACTCGGGCAGCAAATGGCGGCGGTTCGACGTCGCGTAGATCAGCACGTTGTCCGACTGCGCGGCGATCGAGCCGTCGAGCGCGACTTTCAGCGCCTTGTAGCCCGATTCGCCTTCCTCGAACGACAGGTCGTCGCAAAACACGATGAACCGCTCGGGACGCTGCGAGATCAGCTCGACGATGTCGCCGAGATCGTGCAGGTCGTCCTTGTCGACTTCGATCAGGCGCAGCCCGTCCTTCGCATACGCGTTCAGGCACGCCTTGATCAGCGACGACTTGCCGGTGCCCCGCGCGCCCGTCAGCAGCACGTTGTTGGCCGGCTTCTGCTGCACGAACTGCCGCGTATTCTGTTCGATCAGCCCTTTCTGGCGATCGATGTTGTGCAGGTCGCCGAGCGTGATCGACGATACGGCCGGCACCGGCTGCAGGTAGCCGCGCCCCTGGCGCTTGCGCCAGCGGAACGCGTGCGCGGCGTTCCAGTCGATGGCCGCGGGTGCAGGCGGCAGCATCCCCTCGAGGCGGCCGAGCAGCGCTTCCGCGCGCGCCAGAAACTGTTCAAGCTTGTCCATGTCGTTCGAGCGCTCCCGATCAGGAGCGGTAATCCGCGTTGATGCTCACGTAATCGTGCGACAAGTCGCACGTCCACACGGTGGCCTGCGCGTCGCCGCGGCCGAGCAGCACGCGGATCGTGATTTCGCTCTGCTTCATCACGCGCTGGCCGTCCTCTTCCTGGTAGGCCGGATTGCGGCCGCCCGCCTTCGCGACGAGCACGTCGTCGAGATAGAGGTCGATCTTGCCGACATCGAGATCCGCGACGCCCGCATAGCCGATCGCCGCGAGAATCCGGCCGAGGTTGGGGTCGGATGCGTAGAAGGCCGTCTTCACGAGCGGCGAATGGCCGATCGCGTACGCGATCTGGCGGCATTCGGCGACGCTCTTGCCGCCCTCGACCTGCACCGTCATGAATTTCGTCGCGCCTTCGCCGTCGCGCACGATCAGTTGCGACAGCACCTGCGCGACTTCCGTCACCGCATCGCGCAGCGCCGCATAGGCCGGCGAATCGGTCGACGTGATGGCAGGCAGCGTGCTCTTGCCCGACGCGATCAGGATGAACGAGTCGTTCGTCGACGTGTCGCCGTCGATCGTGATGCAATTGAACGAGCGGTCGGCAACTTCCTTCACGAGCGTGTCGAGCACCGGCTGCGCGACGTTCGCGTCGAACGCGAGGAAGCCAAGCATCGTCGCCATGTTCGGCTTGATCATGCCGGCGCCCTTGCTGATGCCCGTCAGCGTGACCGTGTGGCCGTCGATCGCGACCTGGCGCGACGCAGCCTTCGGCAGCGTGTCGGTTGTCATGATCGCCTGCGCGGCGTCAAACCAGTTCGCGGCCTTGCGGTTCGCGAGCGCGGACGGCAGGCCGGCCTTCAGGCGGTCGATCGGCAGCGGCTCGAGGATCACGCCGGTCGAGAACGGCAGCACCTGCGCCGGCTCGATGCCCGCGAGGCGCGCGAGTTCCGTGCAGGTCTCGCGTGCGTTCACGAGGCCCGGCTCGCCGGTGCCGGCGTTCGCATTGCCCGTATTCACGACGAGCGCGCGAATGCTCGCGCCGCCCGCGCGCACCTTCGCCAGATGCTCACGGCAGACGGTGACCGGCGCGGCGCAGAAACGGTTTTCGGTGAACACGCCCGCGACCGTCGCCCCTTCGTCGACGGAGATGACCAGCACATCCTTGCGATTCGGCTTGCGGATGTTCGCTTCCGCCCAGCCAAGCGTGACGCCGGCGATGGGATGCAGTTGGGCGGGATCGATCGACGGAAAATTGACAGCCATGGGGCACACCTGCCGGATGGAAAATGCCGGCACATGCCGGCATCGATTGGAAGAACCGGCGGCCGCACGCGCGGGCCGCCGCAACTCACATCAGCACTCGAAGCTGTGAACGAAGCGGCACGCGTGACGCGCGCCGCCGTCGATCATGACAGCTTCCCGTGACAGTGCTTGTACTTCTTGCCGCTGCCGCACGGGCACGGATCGTTGCGGCCGACCTTCGGCAGCTCGCCGCCGGGGCCGCTGTGGGCCATTGCGCTGCCGACCATGTCGGCCGTCGCAGCAGCAGCCGCAACGGCCGCCCCGCCGGCCACCGGCGCGGCGACTTCGGCAAACTCGGCGTGCTGGTACTCGACGTTCTCGAGATGGCCGCTGCGCTCCTCGATCTGCTCGGCCGCTTCCTCGAGCTGCTCCGGCGACTGGATCTGCACGTTCATCACGATCCGCGTGACTTCCTGCTTGATCGCGTCGAGCATCGCGGCGAACAGCTCGAACGCTTCGCGCTTGTATTCCTGCTTCGGGTTCTTCTGCGCATAGCCGCGCAGGTGGATGCCCTGGCGCAGGTGATCGAGCGCCGCGAGGTGTTCGCGCCACAGGCGGTCGACCGTCTGCAGCATCACCGAACGCTCGAACGCGCTGAACGATTCACGGCCGACCATCGCGACCTTTGCGTCGTACTGCTCGTCTGCGGCCGTCATCACGGCATCGAGAATCTCCTCGGCCGTGATCGACGTCGACTCGTTCACCATTTCCTGGATCGCGAGATCGAGCTGCCAGTCGTTGCGCAGCGCTTCCTCGAGCTCGGGCACGTCCCACTGCTCCTCGATGCTGCCTTCCGGCACGAACTGGCGGACGACTTCGGCGATCACGCCGTGGCGCATCGCGGTGATCGTCTCGGTGATGTCGTGTGCTTCGAGCAGTTCGTTGCGCTGCTGGTAGATGACCTTGCGCTGATCGTTCGACACGTCGTCGTATTCGAGCAGCTGCTTGCGGATGTCGAAGTTGCGCGCTTCGACCTTGCGCTGCGCGGATTCGATCGAACGCGTGACGATGCCGGCCTCGATCGCCTCGCCTTCCGGCATCTTCAGGCGATCCATGATCGAGCGCACGCGATCGCCCGCGAAGATGCGCAGCAGCGGATCGTCGAGCGACAGGTAGAAGCGCGACGAGCCCGGATCGCCCTGGCGGCCCGCACGGCCGCGCAGCTGGTTGTCGATCCGGCGCGATTCGTGGCGCTCGGTGCCGATGATGTGCAGGCCGCCCGCGGCCTTCACCTGCTCGTGCAGCGTCTCCCACTCGTCGTGCAGCTGCTGGATGCGGCGCGCCTTTTCGTCGGCCGGGATCGCTTCGTCGGCCTCGATGAACGCGGCCTGCTTCTCGGCGTTGCCGCCGAGCACGATGTCGGTGCCGCGGCCGGCCATGTTGGTCGCGATGGTGACGCGGTTCGGACGCCCGGCTTCCGCGACGATCGCGGCTTCACGCTCGTGCTGCTTCGCGTTCAGCACTTCGTGCGGCAGCCCGGCCTGCTTCAGCAGGTGCGACAGCAGCTCGGAGTTCTCGATCGACGTCGTGCCGACCAGCACCGGCTGGCCGCGCTCGTAGCAGTCGCGGATGTCGCGGATCACCGCGTCGTAGCGTTCCTTGGCTGTCTTGTAGATCTGGTCCTGCTTGTCGATCCGCTTCGGCGGACGGTTGGTCGGGATCACGACCGTCTCGAGACCGTAGATCTCGTTGAATTCGTACGCTTCGGTGTCCGCGGTACCCGTCATGCCCGCGAGCTTCGCGTACATCCGGAAGTAGTTCTGGAACGTGATCGATGCGAGTGTCTGGTTCTCGCTCTGGATCTTCACGTGTTCCTTCGCCTCGACGGCCTGGTGCAGGCCGTCGGACCAGCGGCGGCCGGCCATCAGGCGGCCCGTGAATTCGTCGACGATGACCACTTCGCCGTTCTGCACGACGTAGTGCTGGTCCTTGTGGAACAGCGTGTGGGCGCGCAGCGCCGCGTACACGTGGTGCATCAGCGTGATGTTCTGCGGCGCGTACAGGCTCTCGCCATCGCCGATCAGGCCCCATTCGGCGAGCAGCCGCTCGGCCTTCTCGTGGCCCGATTCCGTCAGGAACACCTGGCGCGACTTCTCGTCGAGCGTGTAGTCGCCCGGCTTCTCGACGCCCGTGCCATCGGCCTTCTCCTCGCCGATCTGGCGCTCGAGCAGCGGCGGCAGCGCGTTCATCCGCACGTACAGTTCGGTGTGGTCCTCGGCCTGGCCCGAGATGATCAGCGGCGTGCGCGCCTCGTCGATCAGGATCGAGTCCACTTCGTCGACGACCGCGAAGTTCAGTGCCCGCTGCACGCGCGCGTCGGTCTCGTAGACCATGTTGTCGCGCAGGTAGTCGAAGCCGAACTCGTTGTTCGTGCCGTACGTGATGTCCGCCGCGTAGGCCTGCTGCTTCTGGTCGTGCTCCATGCCGGACAGGTTGATGCCGACCGACAGACCGAGGAAGTTGTAGAGGCGCGCCATCCATTCGGCGTCGCGCTGCGCGAGGTAGTCGTTGACGGTCACGACGTGCACGCCGCGGCCGGCCAGCGCATTCAGATACACGGGCAGCGTCGCGACGAGCGTCTTGCCTTCGCCGGTGCGCATTTCCGCGATCTTGCCGTAGTGGAGCACCATGCCGCCGATCAACTGCACGTCGAAGTGCCGCATCTTCAGCACGCGGCGGCTTGCCTCGCGGCAGACCGCGAACGCTTCGGGCAGCAGCTTGTCGAGCGACTCGCCGGCCGCGACCCGCTGGCGGAATTCGTCCGTCTTGCCGCGCAACTGGTCGTCCGTCAGCTTCTCGATCTGCGTTTCGAGCGCATTGATCGTCGTGACGGTCTTTTGGTATTGCTTGACGAGCCGCTGGTTGCGGCTGCCAAAAATTTTCTGGAGAAAACCGGTTGTCATCGGATCGGATCCTGCGTCGCAGCACCGGCGCCCGGCGCGTGTTGCGCGCCCCGACGCCCGAGCCTCGGCGGCTTAGCGAATTAGTGGACTCAAACGGTGAATTTTAGCACGCGGGGACGCGTGCGCCCGCGTCTCGGCCGGACGGGCATTGCACGCCGAGGCCGCGCGGACGGGGCGAAAGCCGCCCGTGCACGAGCCGGCGCGGGTACAATCGGCGTCAACGTCCGCGCGCGTGCGCGCCCGAAGAATGCCTCGATGAACCGATTTTCCAAGCGCTTTGGCCCGCTCGCCGCGCATCGCCCGCAACCCGTGTCCGAAGTGCTCGGCCGCACCGACGCGTTCACGGCGCTGCGCGCCGGCGTCGAGCAGATCGCGTCGCTACAGCGCGATCTGTCCGCGCTCCTGCCCGATTATCTTGCGAATCATGTCGATCCGGGCTTCATCAAGGACGGCACCCTGACCCTCTTTGCCGCGCATAATGCGCTGGCCGCGCGGCTGCGGCAGGTCGAGCCGCGGCTGCTCGGCGATCTCCAGAAGCGCGGCTGGCCCGTCGCGACGCTGCGCGTGCGCGTGCGTCCGAAGGACGCGCCGGAGCCGCCGCACGTGAAGCAGGCGCGGATGACTTCGGTCGGCGCCGCCGCATTGCGCGACCTCGCCGACCACCTCGAACCGTCGCCGCTGCAGGCCGCGCTCGCTCGGATGGCGGCCCGGCACGGCGCGAAATCGCCGCGCTGAGCGCGCCGTCGGCGGCGGCCCGCCAATAAAAAAACGGCCCGCGGGCCGTTTTTTTATCGCTGATGCCGAACGCCGGTCAGGCGAACGCAGTCTGCGCGTCGAACGCGAAGCCGCTCGGCGCGGCCTGCGGATCGTCGAACGTGACGATCTCGTATGCGTCTTCGTGCGCGAGCAGCTCGCGCAGCAGCGCGTTGTTCAGCCCGTGCCCCGACTTGTACGCGGTGTACGACGCCAGCAGCGGATGGCCGACCACGTACAGGTCGCCGATCGCGTCGAGCATCTTGTGCTTCACGAACTCGTCGTCGTAGCGCAGCCCGTCGTTGTTCAGGATCCGGTACTCGTCGAGCACGATCGCGTTGTCCATGCTGCCGCCGCGCGCCAGGCCCAGCTCGCGCAGCATCTCGGCTTCGTGCGCGAAGCCGAACGTGCGCGCGCGTGCGATCTCGCGCACGTACGACGTATTCGCGAAGTCGACCTCGAGCTCCTGGCCCGTCTTGTCGACGGCCGGGTGGCGGAAGTCGATCGAGAACTTCAGCTTGAAACCGAAATACGGATCGAGACGCGCGAACTTGTCGCCATCGCGGATTTCAACCGGCTTCGTCACCTTGATGAAGCGCTTCGGCGCGTTCTGCTCCTCGATGCCGGCGGACTGGATCAGGAACACGAAGGTCGCCGCGCTGCCGTCCATGATCGGGATTTCCTCGGCCGTCACATCGACATAGAGGTTGTCGATGCCGAGGCCGGCGCATGCCGACATCAGGTGCTCGACGGTCGACACGCGCGCACCATCCTTCTGCAGCACCGACGCGAGCCGCGTGTCGCCGATCGACATCGCCGATGCGGGAATGTCGACGGGCGTAGGCAGGTCGATGCGCGAGAAGACGATGCCCGTGCCCGGCGCGGCGGGACGGAGCGTCAGTTCAATCTTGCGGCCCGAGTGCAGACCGATGCCCACGGTCTTCACGATCGATTTGATGGTGCGCTGCTTCAGCATGGTGTTCTTCGTCTTGATTGAAGATATCAATCAGGAGTTATATTCGATAGATGAGATTATAGCGTAATTCCCTATTCAACGCTGTTTGAAACTGCGTATCAATCTGTTTCGGCAGTTTACCCGCGCCGATACGGGACGGGCCGATGCCCGGAACGGAGGCGTTTCCGGTCATCGGCCCGTGTTACAACTGTCCTGAGGCCGGTGAGCAGCGTTGCCGGCAGGCAACGGCGCACCGCACGATCAGGACGTCAACGTCGCGAGAACACTCGCCGCATCGCTCACTTCGAATTTGCCCGGCGCCTCGACGGCCAGCGTCTTGACCACACCGCCGTCAATCACCATCGCGTAGCGCAGGGAACGAATTCCCATGCCACGCGCGGACAAATCCTGCGTCAGCCCCAGCGCATGAGTGAAAGCAGCGCTGCCGTCCGCCATCATGCGCACCTTGCCCGCGGTGTGCAGATCACGTCCCCATGCGCCCATCACGAATGCGTCGTTGACGGACACGCACCAGATCTCGTCGATACCCGCCGAGCGCAGTTGCCCGGCGTGTTCGACGTAGCCCGGTACATGCTGCGCCGAGCAGGTCGGCGTGAAAGCGCCCGGCAATCCGAAGATCACCACCCGCTTTCCCGCAACCTGGTCGCGCACGCTGAAGGCATTCGGCCCCAGCGTGCACCCTTCGCGCGCGTCGTCGATGAACTCGAACAACTGCGCGTCGGGCAGCGCGTCGCCCACTTGAATCATGGCTGGTCCCTCATAGCGATACGGTTTTTCAGCGTGTCGCGGACAGCACGGCCCATCCCGCCCCGCCGAAGCGAAGAGGGCACGTTTCCCGGCCCGGCGTCGCATCCGACGCGGCCTGTCGTGGTCCGCAGCATCCGTCACGCCGGCGATACCGCGGCGATTCCGCCGCGGCTTCGCCTGTGTTTGCGTCAGTCAGCCTGCTTGCGCAGGAAAGCCGGGATGTCGTAGGTGTCGACACCCTTCTCCTGCAGCGCCTGCACGTGCGATGCCGCGGTTTCGCGCGAGTTGCGCCACACCGCCGGCGTATCGAGCGCGCCGTAGTCGGCCGTGCTGACATGATGCGGCTGCGCATAGCCATGCGACACCGCGCTGACCGGCTGGTTGTCCGTACCCGTGCGCAGCAGCGTCATCGGAGCCGACTGCTGCTTCTTCGCCGCACGGCCCAGCCCCGTCGCCACGACCGTCACGCGCAACGCATCGCCCATCGCGTCGTCGTACACCGCGCCGAAGATCACCGTGGCATCTTCCGCCGCGTAGCTCTTGATCGTGTTCATCACTTCGCGCGTTTCCGACAGACGCAGCGAACGGCTCGACGTGATGTTGACCAGCACGCCGCGCGCGCCCGACAGATCGACGCCTTCGAGCAGCGGGCTCGCCACGGCCTGTTCCGCCGCGAGGCGTGCGCGATCGACGCCGGCGACCGTCGCCGTGCCCATCATCGCCTTGCCCTGCTCGCCCATCACCGTCTTCACGTCTTCGAAGTCGACGTTCACGAGGCCGTCCACGTTGATGATTTCGGCGATGCCTGCGACCGCGTTGTTCAACACGTCGTCCGCGCACTGGAAGCACTTGTCCATCTCGGCGTCGTCGCCCATCACGTCGAACAGCTTGTCGTTCAGCACGACGATCAGCGAGTCGACGTGATCCTCCAGTTGCTGCGAACCTGCTTCAGCGACGCGCATCCGCTTGCCGCCTTCGAACTCGAACGGCTTGCTGACGACACCGACCGTCAGGATGCCCATCTCTTTCGCGATCTGCGCGACCACCGGTGCCGCGCCCGTGCCCGTACCGCCGCCCATGCCGGCCGTAATGAACACCATGTGCGCGCCGCGCAGTGCGTCGGCGATGCGCTCGCGCGCTTCTTCCGCTGCCGCACGGCCCATTTCCGGCTTCGCACCGGCGCCGAGGCCCGTGTTGCCAAGCTGGATCACCGACGATGCACGCGAACGCGACAGCGCCTGGGCGTCCGTGTTCATCACGATGAAGTCGACGCCCTGCACGCCGCGGTTGATCATGTGCTGGACGGCATTGCCGCCAGCGCCGCCAACGCCGACCACCTTGATGATGGTGCCGTTGGTCTCGGTTTCCAGCATTTCGAATTCCATGTTGCCTCCGTCAAGAGAATGACTGCTAATCGGCCGTTATTCGGCAGGAGATCGGGCAACCCCCTGTCGCGCGCCAGCCGCCGGCACCAGCGCGAATTTCGATTCGGTTCGTCCCCAAGAAAACGCCGGGCCGCCCCAAGTTTTCTTGGCCCCCTCGGGGGGCAGGCTCGGCATGCCGAGCCGTGGGGGTGCTCAAAAGTTGCTCAGGAACCATTCCTTCATCCGCGAGAACACCTGCCCCGCGTTGCCGGACTGCACGGCGACCTTGCGGCCGCGCATGCGCTGGGCACTGCCTTCGACGAGCAGCCCCATCGCCGTCGAGTAGCGCGGATTGCGCACGACGTCGGAGAGGCCGCCTGCATACTCCGGCGCGCCGATGCGCACCGGTTTCAGGAAAATGTCTTCGCCGAGCTCGACCATGCCCGGCATCATCGCGGCACCGCCGGTAATGACCACGCCGGAGCTCAGCAGTTCTTCGTAACCCGACTCGCGCACGACCTGCTGCACGAGCGAGAACAGTTCCTCGACGCGCGGCTCGATCACGGCCGCGAGCGCCTGGCGCGACAGCGTGCGCGGGCCGCGCTCGCCGAGGCCCGGCACTTCGACCATCTCGTCCGGATCGGCGAGCGCCTGTTTCGCGATCCCGTAGCCGACCTTGATGTCTTCCGCGTCCGGCGTCGGCGTGCGCAGCGCCATCGCGATATCGCTCGTGATCTGGTCGCCGGCGATCGGAATCACCGCGGTGTGGCGGATCGCGCCTTCGGCGAAGATCGCGATGTCCGTCGTGCCGCCGCCGACGTCGACCAGCACCACGCCGAGATCCTTCTCGTCTTCCGTCAGCACGGCCAGCGACGACGCGAGCGGCTGCAGGATCAGGTCGTTCACTTCCAGCCCGCAGCGGCGCACGCACTTGACGATGTTCTGCGCGGCGCTCACCGCGCCCGTCACGATGTGCACCTTCACCTCGAGCCGGATGCCGCTCATCCCGATCGGCTCGCGCACGTCTTCCTGGCCGTCGATGATGAATTCCTGCGTGAGGATGTGCAGCACCTGCTGGTCGGTCGGGATATTGATCGCCTTCGCGGTCTCGATCACGCGCGCGACGTCGGTCTGCGTGACTTCCTTGTCCTTGATCGCGACCATCCCGCTCGAGTTGAAGCTGCGGATGTGGCTGCCCGCGATCCCCGTGAACACGTTGGTGATCTTGCAGTCGGCCATCAGCTCGGCTTCCTCGAGCGCGCGCTGGATCGACTGCACGGTGGCCTCGATGTTGACCACCACACCTTTCTTCAGACCCTTCGACTCGCTCTGGCCGAGGCCGATCACCTCGTAGTGCCCCTCGCCTTTCAGCTCGGCGACGATGGCCACCACCTTCGACGTGCCGATGTCGAGGGAAACCAGCAGATCCTTGTAGTCTTTGCTCATAAAGTGCTCTTGCGTGTGATCTCTCGTTACTTCTTGCGCTTGTCGGTATCGGTCAGGAACCGCATGCCTGCCGCGCGAATCGCGAATCCGTTCGGATAGCGCAGGTCCGCGTACTCGATGTCGTTGCCCCAACGCTCCGTGACGGCCGGCCAGGCCGCGACAAGGCGCTGGCTCCGGTCATGCAGCGTGTCGCTGTTGCGTTCCTTGCCCAGCTCGACCTGCATGCCGTTCGACAGCTTCACCGTCCACGCGTACCGCGCCGACAGCGTCACTTCTTCCGGCGCCGCCTTCAGCGGCGCAAACCATTTCCCGAAGTCGCGATACCGCGTGACGACTTCCTTCGCACTGCCCTCCGGGCCGTCGAACGCCGGCAGTTCCTTGTCCAGTTCGCCCTGGTTCGCGGTGAACAGTTCGCCGTCGACGCTCACCAGCTGGTCGCTGCCCCAGGTCCCGAGCGGTTTGTACTCCTCGAGCGTGACAGCCAGCGCATTCGGCCACACCCGGCGCACGCTCGCGTGCCGCACCCACGGCATCTGCTCGAACGCGGCGCGCGCCGTGTCGAGATCGACCGTGAAGAAATTGCCCTTCAGCCGGCCGACCACGCCCGCGCGCACCGTCGGCGAGTTGATGTGCTCGGTGTCGCCGTCGATCCGGATTTCCCGCAGCGCGAACGTCGGGCGCTGGATCAGCCAGTAGCAGCCGGCCGCCGCCAACACGAGCAGCAGCAGCGCGTACAGCGCGCTGGCGGCAAGGTTGAGTTGGCGAACGTTGTTCCACATACGTCGTTTCGTTCCTGCGTCAGTCGTTGAGCGTGAGCGACAGCACCTTCACGACCAGCTCCGAATAGCCGATGCCGACCGCGCGCGCGGCCTTCGGCGGCAGCGAGTGGTCGGTCATCCCGGGGGCCGTGTTCACTTCCAGGAAATACGCATTGCCGGCCGCGTCGAGCATGAAATCCGCGCGGCCCCAGTCGGTGCAGCCGAGCACGTCGAACGCGCGGCGCGCGATGCGCTTCAGTTCCGCTTCCTGTTCGGCCGGCAGGCCGCACGGGATCAGGTACTGCGTATCGTCGGCAACGTACTTCGCGTGGTAGTCGTAGAACTCGCCCGCCGGCACGATCTTGATCAGCGGCAGGTCGAGATCGCCGGCGATGCACGCGGTGTATTCGCCGCCGCCCTCGATGCTCTTCTCGACGATCACGATCTTGTCGTGCGTCGCGGCTTCCTCCAGCGCGGCCGGCAGAGCGTCGGCCGCCTTCACCTTCAGCACCGCGACGCTCGAGCCTTCGCTCGCCGGCTTCACGAACAGCGGCAGGCCGAGCTTCGCGACGATGTCGGTCGCGCGCGCCGCGAGATCGTCGCCGCGCATCACCGTCTCGAACGGCGGCGTCGGCACGCCCGTCTGCTGCCACACGAGCTTCGTGCGGAACTTGTCGAGACCAAGCGCCGACCCGAGCACGCCGCTGCCCGTGTAGCGGATCCCGTAGAAATCGAGCGCGCCCTGGATCTGGCCGTTCTCGCCGTAGCCGCCGTGCAGCGCGTTGAACGCGCGCACGAAGCCTTCGTCCTTCAGCGCCGACAGCGGCCGTTCGGCCGGGTCGAACGGATGCGCATCGACGCCCGCGTCACGCAGGCCCTGCAGCACGAGGCGGCCCGAGGTGAGCGACACCTCGCGCTCGGCGGATTCGCCGCCGAACAACACTGCCACCTTGCCGAAACGTTTCGGATCGATCCCGCTCATGTCATGCCTTCTGTTGTGTGTTCTGCACGAGCTTCGCCGGCACGCCGCCGATCGAACCCGCGCCCATCGTGATCACCACGTCGCCGTTGCGCGCGACCTTCGCCAATGCGTCCGGCACGTCGTCGACCGTCGCGACGAACACCGGGTCAACCTTCCCCACCGCGCGCAGCGCGCGCGACAGCGCGTCGCCGTTGGCCGTCGCGATCATGGCCTCGCCGGCCGCGTAGACTTCCGTCAGCACCAGCGCATCGACCGTCGACAGCACGTTGACGAAATCGTCGAAGCAGTCGCGCGTACGCGTGTAGCGGTGCGGCTGGAACGCCAGCACGAGGCGGCGGCCCGGGAACGCGCCGCGCGCGGCCGCGATCGTCGCCGCCATCTCGACCGGGTGATGGCCGTAGTCGTCGATCAGCGTGTACTGGCCGCCGTCCGCGGTCGGCACTTCGCCGTAACGCTGGAAGCGCCGGCCGACACCGTTGAATTCCGCCAGCGCCTGCTGGATCGCGTCGTCCGCCACGCCGAGGTCGGTCGCGATCGCGATCGCCGCGAGCGCGTTCTGCACGTTGTGCAGGCCCGGCATGTTCAGCACGACCGCGAGCGGTGCGCGCCCTTCGCGGATCACCGTGAAATACATCCGGCCGTCGCGCGCATCGATGTCTTCCGCGCGCACCTGCGCGTCCGGCGACAGGCCGTAGCGCACGACCGGCTTCGAGATGAACGGGATGATCTGCCGCACGTTCGGATCGTCGACGCACACGACCGCGCTGCCGTAGAACGGCAGGCGCTGCGTGAATTCGATGAACGCCTGCTTGAGCCGCGCGAAATCGTGGCCGTAGGTGTCCATGTGGTCGGCGTCGATGTTCGTGATGACTTCGATCACCGGATACAGGTTCAGGAACGACGCGTCCGATTCGTCAGCCTCGGCGACGATGAAATCGCCCGTGCCGAGCCGCGCGTTCGCGCCGGCGCTGATCAGCCGCCCGCCGATCACGAAGGTCGGATCGAGGCCGCCAGCCGCGAGCACGCTCGCGACGAGGCTCGTCGTCGTGGTCTTGCCGTGCGTGCCGGCGATCGCGATCCCCTGCTTCAGGCGCATCAGCTCCGCGAGCATCACCGCGCGCTGCACGATCGGCACGCGCTGGTGGCGCGCGGCCAGCACTTCCGGATTGTCCGAGCGCACGGCCGTCGACACGACGACCGCGTTCGCGCCCTCGATGTTCGCCGCGTCGTGGCCGATCGCGATCCGTGCGCCGAGCGCCTGGAGACGATCGGTCACCGCATTGCGCGACAGGTCCGAGCCGCTGACCTCGTAGCCGAGGTTGACGAGCACTTCGGCGATGCCGCTCATGCCCGCGCCGCCGATCCCGACGAAATGAATGTGTTTGACGATATGTTTCATTGCAATATTTCCAGGTTCGCGCCGGCCACCTTCGCGCAAACGCGCGCGACTTCATCGGTGGCCTCGGGCTTCGCCAATGAGCGCGAACGCTTCGCCATGTCCGCGAGCGACGCCCGCGTCTGGCCGCGCAGCCAGTCGGCGAGCAAATCGGCCGACAGGTCGCGTTGTTGCACCAGCACCGCCCCGCCCGCATCCGCGAGGAACGCGGCGTTGGTCGTCTGGTGATCGTCGACCGCGTAAGGGAACGGCACGAACAGCGCCGCCACGCCAACCGCCGCGATCTCCGACACCGTCATCGCGCCCGAGCGGCAGATCACGAGATCCGCCGCCGCGTACGCAGCTGCCATGTCGTCGATGAACGGCACGAGCCGCACGTCTTCGCCGGCCGCGAAACCGGCCGCTTCGTAATTCGCCTTCAGCGCGTCGATATGCTTCGCGCCGGCCTGGTGCACGATGCGCGGGTGTTCGCCCGGCGCCAGCATCGCCAGCGCGCGCGGCACGACTTCGTTCAGCGCGGCCGCGCCGAGGCTGCCGCCGACGACCAGTACGTTCAGCGGGCCGCTGCGCGATGCATAGCGTGCTTTGGGCGCCTCCGTGCGTGCAAGTTCCGTGCGAATCGGGTTGCCGGTCCATTCCGCGTGCGGCAGCGCACCGGGGAACGCGACGAGCACGCGTTTCGCGAATTTCGCGAGCACCTTGTTCGTCAGGCCCGCGATCGAATTCTGTTCGTGCAGCACGAGCGGACGGCCCGACAGCGCGGTCATCACACCCGCCGGGAACGTGATGTAGCCGCCCATCCCGAGCACGACGTCCGGCCGCACGCGGCGCAGCGCGCCAAGGCTCTGCCAGCATGCGCGCAGCAGGTTGAACGGCAGCGTCAGCTTGGTCTTCAGGCCCTTGCCGCGCAACCCGCCGAACCGCACGTACTCCATCGGAATGCCGTGCTTCGGCACGAGCGTCGCTTCCATCCCGGCCGGATTGCCGAGCCACACGACGCGCCAGCCCGCCGCTTCCATCCGGTGCGCGACCGCGAGCCCCGGGAACACGTGGCCCCCGGTGCCGCCTGCCATCACCATCAGCGTGCGTCGCGACGCGGTCATACCTTCCCTCCCCGCATCAGCAAAGGTGAACAAACGTTTTGGCTAGGGCCGCTTCGCTTGACTTCGCACGCTTCGCGCACGAAGTCAGCCTTCGCCGAAATCGCGTACTGACGCGAGGAGGTCATACCTTCCCTCCCCGCATCAGTACGCGATTTTCGTAGTCGACCCGCAGCAGCACCGCGAGCGCGACGCAGTTCAGCAGAATGCCGGACCCGCCGTAGCTCACCAGCGGCAGCGTCAGGCCCTTGGTCGGCAGCAGCCCGAGGTTCACGCCCATGTTGATGAACGCCTGCGCACCGAACCAGATGCCGACGCCCTTCGCCGTCAGCCCCGCGAACGTGCGGTCGAGCGCAAGCGCCTGGCGGCCGATCTCGAACGCGCGGCGCACGATCCAGTAGAACAGCAGGATCACGACCATCACGCCGACGAAACCGAGCTCCTCGCCGATCACCGCGAGGATGAAGTCGGTATGCGCTTCGGGCAGGTAGTTCAGCTTCTCGACGCTGCCGCCGAGGCCGACGCCGAACCACTCGCCGCGGCCGAACGCGATCAGCGAGTGCGTGAGCTGGTAGGCCTTGCCCTGCGCGTAGCGCTCGTCCCACGGATCGAGATACGCGAAGATCCGCTCGCGACGCCACGGCGACAGCCACACGAGCATCGTGAAGGTGCCGACTGCCGTCGCGACGAGGCCGCCGAACAGCTTGCCGTTCACGCCGCCGAGGAACAGCACGCCCATCGCGATCGCGGCGATCACCATGAACGCGCCCATGTCCGGCTCGAGCAGCAGCAGTGCACCGACGAGGCCGACCGCGCACGCCATCGGCAGGAAGCCCTTCGCGAAGCTCTGCATGTACTCCTGCTTGCGCACCGTGTAGTTCGCCGCATAGATCGTCACCGCGAGCTTCATGACTTCCGACGGCTGCATGTTCGTGATGCCGAGCGGAATCCAGCGGCGCGCGCCGTTCACGCCCTTGCCGACGTGCGGGATCAGCACGATCACGAGGCTGACGAGCGCGATCAGGAAGAGATGCGGCGCGTACTTGTCCCACGTCGACACCGGCACGCGGAACGCGATCACCGCCGCGACGAACGCGACGACGAGCGACACGCAGTGGCGCATCAGGAACGCGTAATCGTGATACGACGCGTATTTCGGCGAATCGGGCATCGCGATCGACGCCGAGTACACCATCACGACGCCGAGCCCGAGCAGCGCGATCGCCACCCACAGCAGCGAGTAGTCGAAGTCGAGCATCCGCGACCGGCTCGGACGCACGCCGTTGACGACGCTCGCGAGGCCGCCCGTCGCGGCACGCGTGGCCGACGCGACGCGACCGCCCGCGGCGTTGCCGCCGGCATCGCGCCGGTCGTTGAAACGGGAGACGAGGCGATCGGACCAGCTCATGGCGTCGCTCCTTTGTCGATGGCGATTTCGTCGACCGCCGCACGGAACACATCCGCGCGATGGGCGTAGTTCCTGAACATGTCGAGGCTCGCGCACGCGGGCGACAGCAGCACCGCATCGCCCGGCTCCGCCAGGTCGGCCGCTGCATGCACCGCACCTTCTAGCGTTGCGTGATCGGCGAGCGGCACGCCCGTTTCGGCGAGCGTGTCGCGGATCGCCTGCGCATCGCGGCCGATCAGCATCACCGCGCGGCACCAGCGCGCGACCGGCGCGACCAGCGGCGCGAAATCCTGCCCCTTGCCGTCGCCGCCGGCGATCAGCACGATCTTCTGCGCGAGCCCGTCGAGCGCGGCGACCGTCGCGCCGACGTTCGTGCCCTTGCTGTCGTCGACGTAGTCCACGTCGTCGATCGTCGCGATCACTTCGACGCGATGCGCTTCGCCGCGGTATTCGCGCAGCGCGTGCAGCAGCGGCGCAGCCGGCAGGTCGATCGCACGCGCGAGCGCGAACGCGGCCAGCGCGTTCGCCGCGTTGTGCAGCCCGCGAATCCGCAGCGCGTCGGCCGGCATCAGGCGCTTCTGCGCGATGTCGGGCGTGTGCGCGGCGTCGCGCTTGCGCCGGCGGGTCGGCGCCGCTTCCTCCGGCGCGTCGCGATCGACGGCTTCCACCAGCCATGCGATGCCGTTGTCGCGCGACAGCCCGTAGTCGCCGTCCTGGGTCGGCTCGTTCAGGCCGAACGTGACCGTGCGCGGCGCGTCGGCCACGCCCGCTGCCGGCGCGAACTTCATCACGGCCGCGTCGTCGCGGTTCAGCACGCGCGTCGTCGTCGCGCCGAAGATCCGGCCCTTTGCATGCGCGTACGCATCGAAGCTGCCGTGCCAGTCGAGGTGGTCCTGCGTGATGTTGAGGATCGCGGCCGCATCGGGCGCGAACGTGCGCGCGGTCTCGAGCTGGAAGCTCGACAGTTCGAGCACCCACACGTCGGGCAGCGCCGTTTCGTCGATCGCGCCCGCGAGCCGGTCGAGCATCGCCGGGCTGATGTTGCCTGCGACTGCAACCTTCTTGCCCGCGCGCTGGCACAGCAGGCCCGTGAGGCTCGTCGTCGTGGTCTTGCCGTTGGTGCCCGTGATCGCGAGCACCTTCGGCTGGTAGCCGCTCGTGCCGAGCGCGCGCAGCGCCTGCGCGAAGAATTCCAGCTCGCCCCACACCGCGATCCCGCGCTCGCTGGCGGCCGCGACCAGCGCCGCGAGTGCCGGCTCGAGCGGCGACAGGCCGGGGCTCAGCCCGACGATCTCGACGCCGCCGTCGAGCAGCGCGGGCGCGAACGCCCCGCCGACGAATTCCGCATCGATGCCTTCGGCCTGCAGCGCGGCAAGGTTGGGCGGTGCGTCGCGGGTATCGGCAATCCGCAGCCGGCACCCGTGCCTCGCGCACCATCGCGCGATCGCGAGACCCGATTCCCCGAGCCCCAGTACGAGCACCATCGGCCGTTGCCGATCTCCAAACATCTCGCCAGACATCCTTGTTACCTTTCCTTTACCGCAGCTTGAGGGTGGTCAGACCGAACAGGCACAGCATCAACGTGATGATCCAGAAACGCACCACCACCTGCGTTTCCTTCCAGCCGGACAATTCGAAATGGTGATGCAGCGGCGCCATCTTCAGCAGGCGCCGCCCTTCGCCGTAGCGCTTTTTCGTGTACTTGAACCACGAAACCTGCAGCATCACCGACAGCGTTTCCGCGACGAAGATGCCGCCCATGATGAACAGCACGATTTCCTGGCGCACGATCACCGCGACCGTGCCGAGCGCGCCGCCGAGCGCCAGCGCGCCCACGTCGCCCATGAACACCTGCGCGGGGTGCGTGTTGTACCAGAGGAACGCGAGCCCTGCCCCGCCCATCGCGGAACAGAAGATCAGCAGTTCGCCCGCGCCCGGGATGTGCGGGAACAGCAGGTATTTTGAATACACCGCGCTGCCCATCACGTACGCGAACACACCGAGCGACGCGCCGACCAGCACGACCGGCATGATCACGAGGCCGTCGAGGCCGTCGGTCAGGTTCACCGCGTTGCTCGCGCCGACGATCACGAAGTAGGTCAGCACGATGAAGCCCCACACGCCGAGCGGGTAGCTGATCGACTTCAGGAACGGCAGCATCAAGTCGGCGCGGGCCGGCAGCCCCATCGACAACCCGCTGCGCACCCACGCCATGAACAGGTCGAACACGCGCACGTTGTTCGCCTCGGACACGCTGAAGGCGAGGTAGACGGCCGCGAACAGACCGATCACCGACTGCCAGAAATACTTTTCGCGCGACGACATCCCGCGCGGATCCTTGTGGACGACCTTGCGGTAATCGTCGACCCAGCCGATCACGCCGAAACCGAACGTGACGAGCATCACGATCCAGATGAAACGGTTCGTCAGGTCGCCCCACAGCAGCGTCGCGACCGCGATGCCGATCAGGATCAGCACGCCGCCCATCGTCGGCGTGCCGGACTTGACGAGGTGCGTCTGCGGACCGTCCTTGCGCACGGCCTGCCCGACCTTCATTTGCGTCAGCTTGCGGATCACCCACGGTCCGCACACGAGCCCGATCCCCAGCGCGGTGATGGTGGCCATCACCGCCCGGAACGTGAGGTACGTGAACAAGCGCAAAAAGCTTGCGTCTCCTTGCAGCCATTGCGCCAGCGCCAGCAGCATGCTTCCTTCCTTCTACTCAGTGGGCAGCGGGCGTCACGCCCGCTGCGGGTTGGTTCGTCAGCGCGTCGACCACGCGCTCCATCTTCATGTACCGCGAGCCCTTCACGAGCACCGTCGCCTGCGCGCCGTAGCCCGCCGCGAGCAGCGCCGACACGAGCGCGCCGACATCGTCGAAATGGCGGGCCGTGTCGCCGTATGCCGTACAGGCATCGCGCGACGCATCGCCGAGCGCGAACAGCACGTCGATCCCGCGCTCGCGCGCATAGGCGCCGATCTCGCGATGGAATGCCGGCCCTTCGTCGCCGACTTCGCCCATGTCGCCGATCACCAGCACGCGCGGCGCCGGATGCGCGGCGAGCACGTCGATCGCGGCACGCATCGAATCGGGGTTCGCGTTGTACGTATCGTCGACGACCGTCGCGCCCGCGAGGCTGCCGGCGATCGCCTGCTTCACCTGCAGCCGGCCCTTGACCGGCTCGAACGATTCGAGGCCCTGCCTGATCGCCGACAGCGCGACGCCGGCGCCCAGCGCCGCGGCCGTCGCGGCCAGCGCGTTGCGCGCGTTGTGCTCGCCGAGCGCACGCAGCCGCACCGTGACGGCGCCGGCCGGCGTGTCGATCGCGAGTTCGCCGCCTTGCAGACGGCCCGTGACCTGCGCTTCGGTCTGCCGGTCGGCATCGTTCAGCGCGAAATCGAGGATCCGGTTGCCCGTCGCCGCGACGCGCCAGATGCCCGCGTACGCATCGTCGGCCGGGAACACCGCGACGCCGTCCGGCGGCAGCGCGTGAATCACGGCCGCGTGTTCGAGCGCGACGGCTTCGACCGTCGCCATGAATTCCTGGTGCTCGCGCTGCGCGTTGTTGACGAGCGCGACCGTCGGCGCCGTGAGGCGCGCGAGGATTTCGGTCTCGCCCGGGTGGTTCATCCCGAGCTCGATCACCGCGAGGCGATGCGCGGCCGACAGGCGCAGCAGCGTCAGCGGCAGGCCAACGTCGTTGTTCAGGTTGCCGGCGGTTGCGAGCCGCGCGTCGGTGCCGACCGCCGCCGCGAAGATCGACGCGATCATTTCCTTGACGGTCGTCTTGCCGTTGCTGCCCGTCACCGCAACGAGCGGCAGCGGGAATCGTTTGCGCCAGCCATGCGCGAGCGCGCCGAGCGCGGCACGCGTTTCGCCGCCTTCGATCGCCGGCATCGCGAGGCCTGCCGGCACGTGCGCGACGAGCGCCGCGGCAGCACCGCGCGCGGCGACATCGGCGAGGAAGTCGTGTGCATCGAAGCGCTCGCCCTTCAGCGCGACGAACAGGTCGCCCGGGCCGACCGTGCGGCTATCCGTCGACACACGGTCGAACGTGACGCCCGCGTCGCCGTGAACGGTTGCGCCGGGAATCAGGCGAGCGGCTTCGTCGAGACTGAGCATCGTCATTCGCCGCCTCCCTTGCCGTGCGTCGGGCGCGCTGCCAGCGCGAGCCGCGCGTGATCCTGATCGGAGAACGTACGTTTCTTGCCCATGATTTCCTGCGTCGCCTCGTGGCCCTTGCCGGCCAGCACGACGACGTCCTCGCGGGCGGCGCCGCGCACCGCCTGCAGGATCGCGCTCGCGCGATCCTCGATACGACGTGCGCGAGCGGGCATGGTCATGCCCGCGACGATCTGGTCGATGATGCGCTGCGGATCTTCGCTGCGCGGGTTGTCGCTCGTGACGACGATTTCGTCGGCGAGCCGTTCCGCAATCGCCCCCATCAGCGGCCGCTTCGTCGCGTCGCGGTCGCCGCCGCAGCCGAACATGCACACGAGCCGGCCGCCGCGCGCCGCGGCGATCGGGCGCAGCGCGTCGAGCGTCTTCTCGAGCGCGTCGGGCGTGTGTGCGTAGTCGATCACGACGAGCGGTTCGTCGTTCTGCAGCCGGCCGCCAAGCCGCTGCATCCGGCCGTTGACGGACTCGAGCCGTTCGATCTCGGCGAGTGCCGCGTCGAACGGCACATCGGCCGCGAGCAGCGAGCCGAGCACGGCAAGCAGGTTGCTGACGTTGAACGTGCCCAGCGTGCCGACTTCGACGTCCGCGTCGCCCCACGACGAACGCAGGCGGAAAGCCGTGCCGGTCGCGGTAGCGCGCACGTCGAGCGCAACCAGCTCGCGATCGGCGTCGGGCGCCTGCGCGTCGCCGATCCCGTACGCGATCGTGCGCACGCGGCCGGCCAGCTTCTCGAGCAGGCTTTGGCCGGCTGCGTCGTCGCGGTTGACGACCGCCGCGCGCAGGCCACGCCATGCGAACAGCTTCGCCTTCGCCGCCTCGTACGCGTCGAACGTGCCGTGATAGTCGAGGTGATCCTGCGTGAGATTCGTAAATACCGCGATGTCGAACGCCGTACCGTTCACGCGCCCCTGATGCAGCGCGTGCGACGATACTTCCATCGCCACGGCCCGCGCGCCCGCGTCGCGCAACTGCGCAAGGCTGCGCTGCAGCTGCGACGCGTCGGGTGTCGTGAAACCCGTCGGCACGAGCTGGCCTGGCATCCCGCTGCCGAGCGTGCCGATCACCGCGCACGGCTGGTGCAGCGCCGTCAGCGCGGCGGCGATCCACTGCGTGCACGAGGTCTTGCCGTTCGTGCCGGTCACGCCCACAGCGAGCAGGCTGTCGCTCGGGTCGCCGTACCAGCCGCTGGCGATCTCGCCGGCGAGCTGGTCGAGCGCCGGCACCGCAAGCGCGACGGGCACGGCCGGCACAGCGGCCAGCCCTTCCGGCTGATACAGCACGGCGGCCGCACCGCGTGCGACGGCGTCGGGAATGAAGGCGCGGTTGTCTGCCCCGTCGACCGCATACGCGACAAACACGTCGCCAGCCTTGAGGCTGCGCGTGTCGGCATGCAGTTGTGCCGCGGGGGCCACATGCTGACGCAGCCACGCAAGCGCGGCTGCGATCTGCTGATGCGCCGGATGGGAACTGCGGGCGGCGCTCATCGAACAACTCCTGGTGAATTACGCGTCGTGCTGGACACGATCATATGCTTCGCACCGCCACCCGCGGCCAGCTTTTGCGGCCCCGTTGCGGAAGGTGCTGCCGGCGAATCGTCAGACACGACGAGCTGCTTGATCGGCATGTTCGGCGGCACGTTCAGCGCACGCATCGTGTCGCCGGCGATCGCCGAGAATACGGGGCCGGATACCTGACCGCCGAAGTGGCTGCCGGCGGTCGGCTCGTCGACCGACACCGCGACGACGATGCGCGGATTCGGCATCGGCGCCATGCCGACGAACGATGCGCGGTACTTGCGCGTATAGCCATGGCCTTCATGCTTGTACGCGGTACCGCTCTTGCCGCCGACGCGATAACCCGGCACGGCCGCATCCGGCGACGTGCCGCCCGGCGCGACCACCGTCTCGAGCATCGCGCGCACTTCGCGCGCGGTGGTCGGGTTGAACACCTGCGTGCCCGCGACCTGCTGGTTGGGGTCAGTCTTGAAAATGGTCACGGGCATCAGCTCACCGTCGTGCGCGATCGCCGTGTACGCCCGCGCGAGCTGGAACAGCGACACCGACAGGCCATAGCCGTACGACATCGTCGCCTGCTCGATGCGGCGCCAGCTCTTCCACGGCCGCAAGCGGCCGGCCACCGCGCCCGGGAAGCCGACCTTCGGCGCCTGGCCGAGGCCGATGCTGGTATACATATTCCACATTTCCTCGGGCCGCATCGTCATCGCGATCTTCGTCGCGCCGATGTTGCTCGACTTCTGGATCACGCCGCCGACCGTCAGCGTGCCGAAACCCGCGTCGTCGGTGATCGGCGCGCCGTCGAGCACGAAATGCCCGTTGCCCGTCTCGACGAGCGTGTTCGGCGTCACGCGATGCAGGTCGAGCGCGAGCGACACCGTGAACGGCTTCATGATCGAACCCGGCTCGAACACGTCGGTCATGATCCGGTTGCGCAACTGCTCGCCCGTCATGCGCGAGCGGTCGTTCGGGTTGTACGTCGGGTAGTTGACGAGCGCGAGCACCTCGCCGGTGCGCACGTCGACGACCATCGCCGCGCCGGCCTTCGCCTTGAACTTCTCGACGGCGGCCTTCAGGTTCGCGTACGCGATGTACTGGATCTTGCTGTCGATCGACAGGTCGACGTCGGTTCCATTGTGCGGCGGGATCTGCTCGGCGACGTCCTCGACGATGTGCCCCATCCGGTCCTTGATCACGCGGCGCACGCCCGACGTGCCGGACAGCATCTTCTGGTCGCCCAGTTCGACGCCCTCCTGCCCTTCATCCTCGACGTTCGTGAAGCCGATCAGGTGCGCGGTGATCTCGCCTTCCGGATAGAAGCGCTTGTATTCGTTGCGCTGATAGATGCCCGGAATGTCGAGCGCGGCGACCTTGTCCGCGATGTCGATCGGCACCTGGCGCTTTACATAGACGAAACCCTTGTCTTGCGACAGCTTCACGCGCAGCTCCTTCGACGTCATGCCGAGGAGCTTGCCGAGCTGGTTGACCTTGTCGGCGTCGAGATCGTCCGGCACCGCGTCGGGAATCGCCCAGATCGCACGCACCGGGAGGCTCGTCGCGAGCACGAGCCCGTTGCGGTCGAGGATCTTGCCGCGCGTCGCGGGCAGCTCGAGCGTGCGCTGGTAGCGGCTTTCGCCCTGCTTCTGGTAAAACGCGTTGCCGGGCCCCTGGATCCAGAACGCCCGCGCGGCCAGCGCGACGAACGCCATGAACAGCATGAACACGACGAGCTTCGAGCGCCACATCGGCAGGTGCACACCCAGCACGGGGCTCGATGTGAATTTCACGTTCTGGCGCTTTTGCGACGGCTTCATCGCGTGCCCCCCTTGCCCTTGCCGGCCGTGTCGGCCGAAGCAGGGATCGGCGCGTCGATCGCCTTCGCGGCGCCCGGCGGCAGCGTCAGGTATTGCGTGCGGCCGGTCGTGATCGGCTGCATCTTCAGCGAATCGTTCGCAAGCTGCTCGATGCGCGACGTCTTCGACAGCGCGCTCTGCTGATATTGAAGCTGCGCATAATCCTGCTGGAGCTGACGCTCCTGCGACTGCGCGCGCTGCAGCTGGATGAAGATCTGCCGCTGCTGGTTCGTCGAGTTGACGACCGACAGCGCGCAGCCCATCACGATGATCAGCAGGAAGATATTGAAGCGGCTCATGGCGTGACGCGCTCCGCAATGCGCATCACGGCGGACCGGGCGCGCGGATTCGCGGCGACCTCCGCTTCACTCGGAAACTGGCGGCGGATGATCTTGAGCGGCGGGCTCGGGAGATCGACGGCACGGATCGGCAGGCGACGATCGACCGCAGGCGCACTGGCGTGCGCCTGCATGAATCGCTTGACGATCCGGTCCTCGAGTGAATGAAAGCTGATGACCACCAGCCGCCCCCCTTGCTCCAGCAACGACAGTGCCGCGTCTAGTACGACTTGCAGGTCCGCAAGCTCTTGATTGACGTGAATCCGTATAGCCTGAAAGGTGCGGGTTGCCGGATCCTTGCCCTTCTCACGGGTTTTGACGACGTGACCCACGATTTGGGCAAGCTCGCCCGTGGTGTCGAGAGGCCCAAGACGGTCGGACTCTGCCCGGCGAGCAACAAGCGCCTTTGCAATCTGAAAAGCAAACCGTTCTTCCCCATAATCTCGTATCACCTCCGTCAATTCCTGCACCGAAGCCCGCGCGAGCCATTCGGCCGCCGACTCGCCACGCGTCGGATCCATTCGCATGTCCAGCGGACCATCGGCGCGGAAGCTGAAGCCGCGCGCCGGATCGTCCACCTGCGGCGAGGACACGCCCAGGTCCAGCAACACACCCGACACCTTCTCGACGCCGCGCGCCGCAAGCGCGTCGCGCATCGAAGCAAAGCTGTCATGCACGATCGAGAAGCGCGCATCCTCGATGCCCTGCGCCGTCTCGATCGCCCTCGGATCCTTGTCGAACGCGATCAGCCGCCCGGCCGCCGCCAGTCGCGCGAGCACCGCGCGGCTGTGGCCGCCGCGCCCGAACGTGCCGTCGACATAAACGCCGTCCGGCCGCGTCACGAGCGACTCGACCGCTTCATCCAACAGCACTGTCCGATGCTGCAATTCGTTTCCCATCGCGGGCGTCTCCGTCACCGCAATCAGAACGTGAAATTCTTCAGCGCGTCGGGCATGCCCTGCGCCATCGCCGCCTGCTCCTTCGCGTTGTAGGTCTGCGAATCCCACAGCTCGAAGTGACTACCCATTCCCAACAACATGACTTCCTTTTCCAGTCCGGCTGCCATGCGCAGCTCGGGCGATACAAGAATCCGGCCCGCGCTGTCGAGATCGACGTCCATCGCATTGCCGAGAAAAATTCGCCGCCACCAGTGCGCGTCCATCGGCAGCGCGGCGATCTTGGCGCGGAACACTTCCCATTCGGGGCGCGGAAACAGCAACAGGCAGCCGTCCGGGTGCTTGGTCACAGTCACCCGTCCTTCTGCCTGTCCTTGCAGCGCTTCGCGATAGCGAGCCGGCACCGACATCCGCCCTTTCGCATCGAGCGTCAGCGCCGACGCCCCTTGGAACACTTTCCGCTCTCCCGTTCAGGGCACCGAAGTACCCGACCAATGCTGAGAATTTAGCCGGAATAGCCCGCCAAATCACACAAAAATACACTTTCTCACACTGTCTCCCACTTTAGAGGAAGGGTGTGGCACGGTCAAGGGAGCGGCCCGCTTTTTTGACGAATTTTGTTAGTTAGAACAAGGACTTACGCGCACATGCTCATGCGCCCCTCATTCCAAAAACCGTTATAAATGAATGAGCTAGTGCAACATGTGAAGGTGATACATGAGAAAGACGGGCCAGACGGGCGTGCGGACGGGGCTTTCGGGGGCGGGAAAACGTGGAATAAACGGGCGGTATCGGAGGCGGTGAGCCGGGGCGACGTCATGCGTCGCCTGGCGCAAATCTCAAAGATAGTATGCAGTGCTCGTCATGACTTTCGACGCGGCACGCATCAGCATCCGCGCAGGCAGCGGCAGTTCGATTCCACCGGCGTCGGTCGCGGCCTTGCCGTGCTTCACCTCGTCGATGCGCATCTGGTCGACGATCGCGCGCGATGCCGTATCGGTCGCCGGCAGTTCCGACATATGACCTTCCAGGTGACTCTCGACCTGCCGCTCCGTCTCGGCCATGAAACCGAGGCTGACCTTGTCGCCAAGCGTGCCGGCCGCCACGCCGATCGCGAGCGCGCCGGCATACCACAGCGGGTTCAGCAGGCTCGGACGCGAATCGAGTTCTTTCAGGCGGTGCGCCGTCCATGCGAGGTGGTCCTCCTCCTCACGCGCGGCCTCCTCGAACATCGCCTTCGCCGACGCCGTGCGCGCGGTGAGTTTCTGCGCCTGGTAGAGCGCCTGCGCGCAGACTTCGCCGACGTGGTTCACGCGCATCAGCCCTGCGGCATGCGTACGCTCCGCGGGCGTCAGCTCGACGTCCGGCGCGGTGGCCGGCGCGGGCACCGGCCGGCTCATCCGGCTAATGCCGGTCAGCGATCGCAGGCCGCGATCGAATTCGCTGATCAGTTCATCCAACACCATCCTGTTCTCCTGGCTGCATGTGCCGCCGCGAGCGGCGAGAGCACGAGTCCGCTGCGTAACCGACTTGATTATTCAGCGGAAATTGCGGTTAACCCGTGATTTTAACCATTGTTGCATAAAGGAAACATGGCGACCTTGAGCTGCGGCATTTCGCTTTGTGGCAAAAAACGGTTTTGCTACATTACGTGCGACTTCTTGCGAAGTTGATGGGGCCCGTCAACAGAACATAACTATCCGCCCCGCCAAAAAAATTCAGTGATTCTTGGAGATCCGTTAATGAAAAAGTCGCTTCTCGCGCTCGTCGCGCTGGGCGCGTTCGCTGGCGCTGCTCATGCGCAAAGCAGCGTGACGCTTTACGGCATCATCGATGAAGGCCTGCTCTTCAACAACAACGCGGGCGGCAAGCACCTGTACAGCATGGCCAGCGGCGTGATGCAAGGCAGCCGCTTCGGCCTGCGCGGCACCGAAGACCTCGGTGGCGGCCTGAAGGCGATCTTCACCCTCGAAAACGGTTTCGACGTGAACAGCGGCAAGCTCGGTCAGGGCGGCCTGATGTTCGGCCGTCAGGCTTACGTCGGCCTGTCGAGCCAGTACGGTACGGTCACGCTGGGTCGTCAGTACGACTCCGTCGTCGACTTCGTCGGCCCGCTCGAGGCAGGCGACCAGTGGGGCGGCTACATCGCCGCTCACCCGGGCGACCTCGACAACTTCAACAACGCCTATCGCGTAAACAACGCGGTCAAGTTCACGAGCCCGTCGTACGGCGGCTTCACGTTCGGCGGCTTGTACAGCTTCGGCGGCCAGGCAGGCCAGTTCTCGAAGAACCAGGTCTGGTCGCTCGGCGCAGGCTACAACAACGGCCCGCTGGTCCTGGGTGTCGGCTACTTGAACGCACGCACGCCGGGCAACTTCGGCGGCATGTTCAACAACGGCTCGACGGCTGCGACGACGGCAGTATCGTCGCCGGTCTACGGCGCATACGCGAACAACGCGAACACGTACCAGGTCATCGGTGCAGGCGGCGCTTACACGTTCGGCGCGGCGACGATCGGCGCGACGTACTCGAACACGAAGTTCAAGGGCTTCTCGGTCGGTCCGTTCGTGAACCAGACCGCGACGTTCAACAACGGCGAAATCAACTTCAAGTATCAGCTGACCCCGGCGCTGATTCTCGGCGCAGCGTACGACTACACGCAAGGCAGCAAGATCGACGGCAACTCGGCAGCCAAGTACCACCAGGGCTCGCTGGGTGTCGACTACTTCCTGTCGAAGCGCACCGACGTCTACGTGATCGGCGTGTACCAGCATGCATCGGGCAACGTGCTCGACGCGAAAGGCAATGTCGTTCAGGCAACGGCAGCGATCAACGGTCTCGCAGGTTCGAGCACCAGCAACCAGGTCGCAGCACGCGTCGGCATCCGTCACAAGTTCTAATCAGCTTGTCTGACAAGCCGCAGCATATTGAAGGCGCCTTCGGGCGCCTTTTTCTTTGCCGGCGATGAAAACGGAAGCGGCATGCCGGACGATCGCGGTGCGATTCACGACCATCTGCATGGCCCTGCGGCAAAGCATACGCAAATGCCGGGCGCTGCCAACGCATGCGCCGAAATGCCGTGCCGTCCGACCTCAGCGCTCCCGCCAGCCACTCGACCGAATCGTCCCGGCCGGAGGAAGTCCCCTCCGTCGGACGCCTGTTGCGCGCCGTTGGATCCGGCGGCGTCGAATTTCGCGCCCACGCGGCGCAGCAAATAAAAAACCCGGCACACAGCCGGGCTTTCGCGGTCGATTTCGACGTTACGCGCGTCCGTCGCGCAGTTCGCGCCGCAGAATCTTGCCGACGTTCGTTTTCGGCAGCTCCGTGCGGAACTCGACCAGTTTCGGCCGCTTGTAACCGGTGAGCCGCTCCTTGCAGTAGGCGAGGATGTCCTTGTCGGTGAGCGCCGGGTCCTTCTTCACGATGAACAGCTTCACCGCTTCGCCGGAATGCTCGTCCGGAACGCCGACCGCCGCCACCTCGAACACGCCCGGATGCGACGCCACCACGTCCTCGACTTCGTTCGGATACACGTTGAAGCCGGACACGAGAATCATGTCCTTCTTCCGGTCGACGATCTTCACGTAACCGCGCGCATCCATCACG
The DNA here is from genome assembly GCF_049805555.1 of Burkholderia sp. DN3021. Lineage (NCBI taxonomy): Bacteria > Pseudomonadati > Pseudomonadota > Betaproteobacteria > Burkholderiales > Burkholderiaceae > Burkholderia > Burkholderia sp. DN3021. Next base: position 83,026 of record NZ_JBNCAB010000022.1, read on the forward strand.
CCGACGTCGCCCGTCTTGAAGAAGCCATCCGGGAACATGACCTTCGCGGTCTCGTCCGGCCGGTTCCAATAGCCGGCCATCACCTGCGGCCCGCGGATGCAGATCTCGCCGGGCTCGCCCAGCGCGACGTCGTTGCCGGCGTCGTCGCGAATCGCCACTTCGGTCGACGGCAGAGGCAAACCAATCGTCCCGCTGTATTCGGTCGCCGTCACCGGGTTGCAGGTCGCAACCGGCGACGTCTCGGACAGACCGTATCCTTCGATGATCGCGGTATGGGTCTTTTCATACCAGCGCTTCGCGACGCCCTCCTGGATCGCCATGCCGCCGCCGTTGGCGATCACGAGCTTCGACAGGTCGAGCTGACTGAATTCGGGATGGTTCAGCAGTGCGTTGTACAGCGTATTGACGGCCGGAATCGTCGAGATCTGGTAGCCCTTCAGTTCCTTGATCATCCCGCCGATGTCGCGCGGGTTCGGGATCAGGATGCCCATCCCGCCCGTGCGCATCGTCAGGAAACCGCAGACGGTCAGCGCGAACACGTGATACAGCGGCAGCGCGACAACCGTCACGAACTGTTTCACCTCCGGGTACTTCTCATGAGCCGGATGGTGCCAGGCGCCGGCCTGCAGCACGTTCGACACGATGTTCCGGTGCAGCAGCGTCGCACCCTTCGCGACGCCGGTCGTACCGCCCGTGTATTGCAGGAACGCGGCGTCGTCAGGGCCGATCTTCTGCGGCTTGAACGCCTGCCGCGCGCCTTCCGACAGCGCTGCCTTGAAGCGCGTGAACGACGGCAACTGCCACGCAGGCACCATCTTCTTCACGTTGCGCACGACGTAATTGACGAGCCATCCCTTGATGCCCAGCAAGTCGCCCATCGACGCGACGACGACATGCTTGACGGCCGTATTCGCAATGACGGCCTGCAGCGTCGACGCGAAATTCTCGAGGATGACGATCGCCTCGGCGCCGCTGTCCTTCAATTGATGTTCGAGCTCGCGCGGCGTGTAGAGCGGATTGACGTTGACGACGGTATAGCCGGCGCGCAATACCGCGGCGATCGTCACCGGGTACTGCAGCACGTTCGGCATCATGATCGCGACGCGCGCACCGCGCGCGAGACCACGGGATTGCAGCCACGCGCCGAACTGGCGCGACAGCTTGTCGAGTTCGCCGTACGTGATGCCCTTGCCCATGCAGACGAACGCCGTGCGGTCGCGATACTGCCGGAAGCTTTCGTCGAGGAGATCCGGGACAGACGGATAAGGAGACGCATCAATTTCGGCTGGAACGCCGGGCGGGTACGATTTCAGCCAAATTTTTTCCATACTGCGCGTCTCCTCACAGATTTTCGAATGGTCGTGCTAAAACGCATCGTAACGGCTCGCCCGTCCCGAGACAACAGGGTTAGATGTCCACTTCGAACTTCCGCGGAGAATCGTCTGATCATACGGGAATACTCGATCAAATTCGCTCAACCTCCACAAGACAGTCGTAAAACGTCGCCGAATTGCCTAGATCGGTCAACGCCTGGCTCGTTACTTCGTTTGCGTTCCTGCCGTCCGGCGACAGCTTCTTCCACCAGATCGACAACCCGACAACGAGCCCTGCACGTGCGCGATCGGTAATTCTCGCGAGCGCCTGCATCGATCCGCGGTCGTTGAAGATGCGTACGATGTCGCCCTCCGAGATGCCGCGCGCATCGGCGTCGGCCGGGTGCATGTCGAGATGCGGCTCGCCTTCCGTAGTGCGCAGGCTGTCGACGTTCACGAACGTGCTGTTCAGGAAGTGGCGGGCCGGCGGCGAAATCATCGCGAGCGGATAGCGCGCGGCGAGTTCGGGTGCGGCCTCGGCCGACTCGAACGGCGGCAGGTAGTCGGGAACGGGGTCCATGCCCATCTGCTCGAGCCGCGGGCTGTAGAACTCGCACTTGCCGGACGGGGTGCGGAAACCGCCATTCGCGAACGGCGCGTCCGGCAGCTTCAGCTTCAGCCAGCCTTCGCGTTTCAGCGTGTCCCAGTCGCTGTCGAGCGACGGATCGTCCCACCGGAGCGCCGCGCGCGCGACCTCTTCGTCGCTGTGATAAAGCGCGGGCTCGTCGAGCCCCATGCTGCGCGCGATGCCACGAAAGATCTCCGTGTTCGGCCGCGCGTCTCCGACCGGCGGAATCGACGGCAGGTTCGCCATCACGTAGGTGTGGCCGTACGATTTGTGGACGTCCAGGTGCTCCAGCTGCGTGGTCGCCGGGAGCACAATGTCGGCGAAATCGACGGTATCCGTCTTGAAATGCTCGAGAACGACCGTGAACAGATCGTCGCGCGCGAACCCTGCGGCAACCTTCGACGAATCCGGTGCGACTGCCACCGGATTCGAGTTGTACACGATCACCGCCTCGACCTTTGGCCCGAACGTTGCATCACCCGCGTGCAACAGCGCATCGCCGATCGCGTTCATGTTGATCATGCGCGGCAGCTTGTGCGGCCAACCCGGCATCAAATCCGGGCGCAGCAGCGCCGCCTGGTTGACCGGCGCGGATTCCGACGACGAGAGCAACAGCCCGCCAGCTCGATCCCGCCAGGCCCCTGTCAGCGCCGGCAGGCTCGCAATCGCGCGCACGGCGTTGCCGCCGCCGCGTACGCGTTGCATGCCGTAGTTGAGGCGAATCGACGCCTTGTGGGTCGCGCCGTAGCGACGCGCAAGGTCGATCAGCTCCGACACATCGATGCCGCAGATCTGCGCGACGCGTTCCGGCGGATAGGACAGCGCCCGCGCCTTGAGTGCGTCGAAGCCGAACGTGTGACTGGCGATGTAGTCGTGATCGAGCAGGTCTTCGGTAATCAGCACGTGCATCATGCCGAGCGCAAATGCGCCGTCGGTACCCGGCTTCAACGCGATGTGCTGATGGCATTTCTCTGCTGTCAGCGAACGATACGGGTCGATCGCGACAAGACGGGCGCCACGGCGCTTCGCTTCCTGCGCGCGTGTCCAGAAGTGCAGGCTCGACGCGATCGGGTTCGCGCCCCATATCAGAATGAGTTCGCTTTCCTCAAAATGCTCGAGGTGCATGCCGAGGCTACCGCCATACGTGTAACGCAGCCCCGCTGCACCGGCCGCCGCGCAGATCGCACGCTCGAGCCGCGATGCGCCGAGCTTGTGGAAGAACCGCTGGGCGATGCCCTCGCCCTGCACAAGCCCCATCGTCCCCGCGTAGCTGTACGGCACGATCGCTTCCGGCTCGCGCGCGGCGATTTCACCGAGGCGGCGGCCGATCTCGTCGAACGCTTCGCTCCAGCTAATCGGCGCGAAGCGCCCTTCCCCCTTCGCGCCGACACGCTTGAGCGGAACCGTGAGGCGATCGGGATGATGAACCCGATCGGCATACCGGCTGACCTTCGTGCACAACACGCCCTGCGTCGGCGGGTGGTCGGGATCGCCCGTGACCTTGATCGCCTTGCCGTTCTCGACGGTCACACGCATGGCGCACGTGTCCGGACAATCGTGTGGGCAAACGGCCCGGGCTACCTGTGTGGCGGCGTTCATCGTTTTGAATGCAGAGATGGGGATTCGCAAATTTTACGTTGCCACGCCGGATAAAGCGTTTATTTCGTACGGATCTTGGGTTATTTAGTCGAAGAGCGATTGCGGGAGCCGAAGGGTTTTAGTGGCTATGCATACCGTTCGCGGAAGGAGAACGGTGCCTCCTTCTTTGCATTCGACGTGGACGGTGGAAAATTGGTCACGTCCGACCGTGCCTGTCGATACGTGAAGTGGAGGGAGTTGTGCCTTTGATCGAAGATGCAATCAATAAGCCGATGAACCGCTAGAGATATCAGCTATTGACAGAATGCGGCACTGAAATTGGGCACATGGGAAGGGACGACTTGGACGCCCCCGGCGCTCCGGCTCCGACTGCGCTGCCGTTGCTTGGCGTGCCCTGCATTTTGTCTGCGCCAATGCAAAAACCCCCGCCTGGTTGGGCGGGGGTTTCTGGCTAAGGGAGCCTGACGATTACCTACTTTCACACGGGAATCCGCACTATCATCGGCGTAGAGTCGTTTCACGGTCCTGTTCGGGATGGGAAGGGGTGGGACCGACTCGCTATGGTCATCAGGCAAAGAGGGGTGTTCTGCTGGCGTGGCCAACAGAACCAATCTGGGAAGAAGCAGTAATTTAGGTTGTATGTACCGCACACGAGAATCCAACCAGTCCGACGCGCTGTAATCAGCGCGAGACAGACTTGTTATAGGATCAAGCCTTACGGGCAATTAGTATCAGTTAGCTGAACGCATTACTGCGCTTACACACCTGACCTATCAACGTCCT